>URNQ01000028.1 GCA_900549245.1 uncultured Collinsella sp. | reverse complement strand
GGATCCAGCGGCGACGGCGGATCGCCGGCGAGGATGATGCGCTTGCGGGTCTTCTGGATATCAGGATCGGGAACCGGCACGGCAGACAGCAGCGACTGTGTGTACGGATGGTGAGGCTCGCTGTAGAGCGTCTTCCAGTCCGAAACCTCGACCATCTTGCCCAGATACATAACGGCAACGCGATCGGAGATGTGCTGCACAACGGACAGGTCGTGGGCGATAAACAGATACGCCGTACCAAACTTGTCCTGAAGTTCCTTGAGCAGGTTCAGAACCTGGGCCTGAATAGAAACATCCAGAGCGGAAACGGGCTCGTCGCAGATGATCAGCTTGGGCTTCAGAGCGAACGCGCGGGCGATGCCGACACGCTGACGCTGACCGCCCGAGAACTCGTGCGGATAGCGGTTGATGTGCTCGGGGTTCAGGCCGACGACGTCAAGCAGCTCGCGGACGCGCTCAATACGCTCCTCCTTGGTACCCACGCCATGAATGGTCATGGGCTCGGAGACGATCTCGCCAATGGTCATACGAGGATTGAGCGAAGCATAGGGGTCCTGGAAGATGAACTGCATCTCGCGACGCATGTCCTTGATCTCATGCTTGCTCATCTCGGCAACATCTTTGCCCTGGAAGAACACTTTGCCGGCCGTCGGCTTGGTCAGGCGCATGATGGTGCGGCCCGTGGTGGACTTACCGCAACCAGACTCGCCGACCAGGCCAAAGGTCTCGCCCGGATAAATCTCGAACGAAATGTCATTCACAGCAGAGACGACACGCTTGGAGAAGCGCTTGGCGAACATGCCGGACTCAGCGGGAAACTCCTTAGAGAGGTGCTCGACCTTCAGCAGCGGAGTACGCTCGTTGGTATCTGCCATTACGCCTCGCCTCCCTTCTTGGAATCCTTGCGCGTACGGGACGTCTCAGGAGCGTTCTTGAGGAACTCGGGGTCACCGGAGTAGTGGCACGCAGAGTAGTGACCAGACTCGGTGACAACGCGCTCGGGGCGCTGCTTGCGGCACTTGTCCGTCGCATAGGGGCAACGAGGAGAGAAGACGCAGCCTTCAGGCAGGTTCATGAGCGAAGGCGGGTTGCCGTGAATCGGCGTCAGCGGCTTCTTCTCTTCGATGGCCTGCTCCGGGATGGAGCGGATAAGACCCCAGGTGTAGGGATGGCGGCTCTCGTAGAAGATTTCCTCAGCAGTACCGAACTCGACAGGACGGCCGGCGTACATAACCATGATCTTATCGGCCATATCGGCGACGACGCCCAGGTCATGGGTAATCATGATGATGGCGTTGCCGTTCTTCTCCTGCATTTCCTGCATAAGCTCAATAATCTGAGCCTGAATGGTAACGTCCAGGGCAGTCGTGGGCTCGTCGGCAATCAGAATATCGGGATCGCAGGCAAGGGCCATAGCAATCATGACACGCTGACGCATACCGCCCGAGAACTGGTGCGGATACTCATTGACGCGCTTCTCGGGCTCGGGAATACCAACGAGGTCCAAAAGCTCGGTGGCGCGCTTGAGCGCCTCCTGCTTGGAGTAGCCACGGTGCAGACGAAGGCCCTCACCCACCTGCTTGCCGATCTTATAGACCGGGTTCAAGGAGGTCATAGGATCCTGGAAGATCATCGCGATGTCGTTACCGCGAATGTGCTGCATCTCTTCCTCGGTCATCTCGAGGATAGAACGACCGCGATAGCGAACGTCGCCGCCCTCAATCTTTCCCGGAGGCATCGAGATGAGGCCCATGATGGTCATGGCGGTCACGGACTTACCGGAGCCGGACTCACCGACGACACCCAGGGTCTCGCCGCGATCGAGCGTGTAGGACACACCGTCGACAGCGCGAACGACGCCATCCTCGGTATGGAAATACATCTTAAGGTCATCGACCTCGAGCAGATGCTGGCCCTCGGGAACCGGCTGGTCCTTCAGGTCCACATAGTTCTTGTTCTTCTTCATCCTTATGCGTCCTTCATCTTGACGTCGAGAGCGTCGCGCAGACCGTCACCCAGCAGGGTGAAGGCGAGCACCGTCGAGAGAATTGCCAGACCGGGCATGATCATCATCCAGGGAGCAGTCAGCAGATACTGCTGACCGTCCTGAATCATGGAGCCCCACGAAGGCGTAGGCGGAATAACGCCCATGCCGAGGAAGGACAGAGCGGACTCGGTCAGAATGGCGCCACCAATGTTCATAGTCGCGTAGACGACAATGGAGGCAACGGAGTTCGGGAAGATGTGACGCACGACGATACGAGCATCAGATGCACCCATCGCGCGCGCAGCGTCAACATAGTCGTTTTCCTTGACCGTCAGGATTGCAGATCGGAAGACGCGCGCAATCGAAGGCCAGCCGAGAACACCGATGGCGATAAAGACGTTCTGAAGACCACGGCCGATAACGGCGATCATGGCGACGACGAACAGCACGTACGGGAACGCTAGGAAGATGTCCGCGCAGCGCATGATGATCGTATCCCAGATGCCGCCATAGAAACCGGCAAGGGCGCCCATGACCAGACCGATCACCGTGGAGATGGCGGTGGCCATAATGCCGACGGACAGCGAAACGCGTGCACCGTAGATAACGCGGACGAGAATGTCGCGGCCAAGGGCGTCGGTGCCAAACGGGTGCTCGGCACACGGAGCCAGCAGCGACGTCTCGGCCATGGTAGTCGAGTCGGAAGCCGTCGGCGAACCGAGCCAGGGCTTAGCCCACAGATCGGCGGTCAGGGCAACCAAAACGACGATGATAATCCAGCAGACACCGATAACGGCGAGCTTGTTCTTACGAAGACGCTTAAAAGCGTCGCCCCACAGCGTGCGGGACTTGGCGGGAGCAGATGCGGCCTTGGTGGCGGTAGCCTGCTCCTGAGACTGAGAATCAGTTTCCTGCATGAGACGTACCTCCCTTAGGCCTTATCCGACGGACCGCCAAGGCGGATACGCGGGTCGAGGAATGCATAGCTAATGTCGACGAGCAGGTTGATCACCATGACGACGACGACGATGAGCGTAACGCCGCCCATAACGATAGGCCAGTCACGCATGCTAATGGCGCGATAGACCTCATAGCCGATACCGGGCCAGTTAAAGACCGTCTCGGTCAGGATGGCGCCCGAAAGCATGCCACCAAAGTCGACACCGATATAGGTAACGACGGGGATGAGTGCATTCTTAAGCGCATGCTTGATGATGATCGCGCGACTGGAGAGACCCTTGGCCTTGGCCGTACGGATGTAATCCTGGTTCATGACGTCAAGCAGCTGCGAGCGCATAATACGGGCAGCATAGGCGGTCGAAACCGAAGCCAGCGTAATGGTCGGAAGCACATAGTGCATCCAATCCTGATACTGAGAGCTGGAACCGCCGGCACCCGAGATTGGCATGGAGAATGCGCCGCCGGTGGCATCCTTGAGGATGACGCCAAAGAACAGCTGCAGCAACATACCGAGCCAGAAGGCCGGGACGGCAACGAGGATCGACGTGGTGAGCGTTACCAAAATATCCCAGAAGGAATAACGCTTCACCGCCGAAATGATACCCGCACCGATACCCATGATTGCCTCGAGTACGATGGCGCACGCGGCAAGTTTGACCGTATACGGATACTTCTGGGCAAAGATCTCCGTAACCGGCAGCTTGCGCTGATACGAATTGCCCAGATCGCCATGAAGCAGGCCGTTCATGTAATACAAGTAACGGTCCACGAGCGACGTTTGAACGGGGTCGCCGTTCTCGTCAAGAATCGCGTTGCCGTCCTCGTCCGTCTGGACCAGGTGATAGCGTACGCGAAGCTGAAGCTCTACCTCAGGGGACAGAGCCTTGTCTCCACCGATCAGCTTGATCGGATCTCCCGGCACGATATTCTGGAGGGCGAACAGAATCAGCGTAACGCCCAAAAACACCGGGATGAACTGAAGCACACGTTTAACGATGTACTTACCCATACCACTCCCCTATCTAGGGATTAACCTAAATGGGATGCCGATCGCCAGACCGGCATCCCAAAATTACCATCAGCCAGTTTACCCCAGGTTAGGGAGAACTGTATGTTTCCCATGAGGTCTACGTAAATACTTGACCCTCATGGAAGCTGCAAAACTCTTAGGCGAGCTCAGCGGTACCCAGATCGGCGTGCTTCTGCGGATCGACATAGAGGTACTTGACGCGATCGGAGCCGACGATGGTGTGCGTGTAGAACATCACCGGGATAACCGGGCAGTCAGCGGCGACCATAGCGTCAGCCTCCTGCATCTTGGCGATGCGCTCGTCGTCGTCAACCGTGGCACGGGCCTCATCGACCTTGGCATCGAACTCGGAGTTGTTGTAACCAGAGCGGTTGTCGCCACCGAGGGAGTCGGAGTGGAACAGCGGGTACAGGAAGTTGTCCATGATCGGGTAATCGGCGATCCAGCCCAGACGGCCGAACTGATAGTTGAAGTTCTGATACTGCTCGAGCAGGGCAGACCACTCGGGAGTATCGGAGACGGCGGTGACGCCCACCTTGGCGAGGTCGCCGATGATGGACTCCATGATCTCCTTGTGGCCACCGTCCTGGTTGTAGGACAGGGTCACATTGATGCCACGATCGCCGTTAGCGCCAGCGGGAGCGACCTTGTCGAGGTACTCGTTAGCCTTGTCGACGTCATAGGCGCAGAACTCCCATGCGCCCTCCTTGTAGCCGGCGATTCCCGGAGGAACGATGCCGTCAGCGGGGGTACGGGTGCCCTTGAAGATGGTCTTGCAGATGGCCTCACGGTTGATAGCCAAGGAGATGCCCCTGCGCAGGTCAGCGTTGTTGAACGGCTCGGCCGTGGTGTTGCACGTCAGATAGTACGTGGAAGGCTCGGAGCCGAGCAGCATGCGCTCGCCGTCACCCATGGTGTAGCCATCCTTGGACTCGCCGCGGTCCTTCTTGGCGGCGTCGATCTGAGCAACGGGAACGTCGCAGACATCGAGGTTGCCGGCCTGGAACTCCTTGTAAGCGGTCTCCACGTCCTTGATGACCTGGAAGTGGATGGCGTCGATCTTGGCCTTGTCGCCATAGTAATCGTCAAACTTCTTGAGGTTGATCTCCTGACCATCCTCCCACTTGCCGTCCATCATGAACGGGCCGTTACCGACCGGGGCAAGGTAGAAGCTCTTGACATCGGACTCGGCGCACTCGGGAACAGGGGACAGAGCCGGGTGAGAGGCGACGAACGGGAAGTCGGCGTAGGCGGAAGTCAGCTTGACGACGAGGGTCTCGTCATCCGGGCAGGTAACGCCGGACAGCTCGGTAGCATTACCGGCAAGCAGATCGTCATAGCCCTCGACCATGGAAAGGTGGTAGGAGACCTCGGAAGGACCATACTCGGTAGCGATGGCCGACTTAGTGTTGACCAGGCGCTCCCAGCCGAGCTTGAAGGACTTGGAGGTAACGTCGTCACCGTTGTGGAACTTGGCCTTCTTGATCTTAAAGGTGAACTCGGTGGCGTCGTCGTTAGCCTCAAAGGACTCGCAAGCCAGCGGAACGATCTCGCCCTTCTCGTTATCGTACTCCGTCAGAGCGTCGAAGAGCTGATACTCGACCTGAGTGCCCTGATCCTCCTGGACGTTGTAGGGGTCGATGCAGACCGGGTTGTTGATGTAGAAGTTCAGCGTCGAACCGGACTCAGAACCGGAAGCGTCGCCGCCCTTCTTGCCGCATGCGGCAAGAAAAGCCATGGAGCTCGCAGCGAGGGTGCCGCCAACAAAGGCGCGACGACCCATAACGGGCTGGTGGAACATAGAATCAGCCATGCCATCCTCCTTATGAGATAGGACAAAGTGAATTCGGCCGGGCAACGTCGAGACAGCCCAATCGAACCATTCAAACGCGGTCCGCTGTTATGGCTGGTTATGCAATGCGGGCCAACGTTTCGCAATACAGTAGCGCATTTTATGCACAATTTGGCGCTGATTCCGGTTAACGGTCGAGAATTTCTTTAGTTGGGCGAAGTATGTGGGGATATTTTGACTCTGTTACAAATATGTAAACAAAAAGGGCCCCGCACATGCGGGACCCTTTACAAACGCATATACGCCGATGCTTAGTAGCCGACGATGCCCTGCGGGAAGAAGAACATGCACAGCACGACGCACACGGCAAACACGACAGCCATGATAACGGTCAGGCGGTCAAGGTTCTGCTCCATAACGCCTGTGGCAGAGCTGGAGTTATACAGCGAGCTAGCGATCATATCCGAAACGCCGGTGCCCTTACCGGAGTGCATCAGGACGAGAATCGTCAGCGCCACGGCAGAAACAGCCCAAACGACAAACAGAAGAATCTGAAACGGACCCATAGATAAGCTCCTTAATAGAACAATTCAAACTCCAGTACTGTACCACAACCTCCAACACTCCCCCACCTGCCATTTAGGGACGGGGTAGAAATGGCAGAAATACCAAAAAGGGGGTCGTCCGGTTGTGGACAACCCCCTTACTAGAAAACGGTATTTGTTTTCTATTAGGCCTCGGTGGCGAGCACGCGACCCGTCATCTCGGCGGAAGGCTCAATACCAGCCATGGTGAGCATGGTCGGAGCGATATCGGAAAGACGGCCGTCCTCGATACCGGTGAGCTGGGCCTTCTCATCAACGATGATGAACGGCACACGGTTGGTGGTGTGAGCCGTAAACGGATGCTTGGAACCGTCGGAAGCGACGTCAAACATGTGGTCGGCGTTGCCATGGTCGGCGGTAATCAGCGCAAAGCCGCCCTTGGCGAGAATCGCCGGGACAACCTTGGACAGAGCATCGTCAACAGCCTCGACGGCCTTAACGGCGGCGTCGAAGACACCGGTGTGACCAACCATGTCGCAGTTCGCGAAGTTCACGATGTAGAAATCAGCGCGATCCTCGTTGATTGCGGCGACGAGCTTCTCGGTAACCTCGGGAGCGCTCATCTCGGGCTGCAGATCGTAGGTAGCGACCTTGGGGGAAGCGACGAGCACGCGCTCCTCGCCCTCCTTGGGCTCCTCGATGCCGCCGTTGAGGAAGAACGTCACGTGGGCGTACTTCTCGGTCTCGGCGGTGTGCAGCTGCTTCAGGCCATTGGCAGCGATAACGTCGGCCAGAACGTTCTCGGGGAACGTCTTGGGGAAGGCAACCTCGACGTCAAACGTCGGATCGTACTCGGTCATCGTCACAAAGTGCGACAGCTTGATCTGCTCGCGCTCAAAGCCGTCGAACTCCTTGTCCGTGAACACGCGGGTCATCTGACGAGCGCGGTCGGGACGGAAGTTGAAGAAGATGGCCGCGTCGCCCTCGTGGATGCCCTCATTGTGGGCAGCGAAGGGCTCGACGAACTCATCGCCGCGCGGATCCTTCTCGTAGTAGGCCTTGATACCGGCCACGGGGTCGGTATCGGCATCGGACGCGTTGACCATGACATCGTAGGCACGCTGGATGCGCTCCCAACGGTTATCGCGGTCCATGGCCCAATAACGACCCGAGACGGTGGCAACGCGAGCGTCGCAACCGGTCTCCTCGGAAATCTTGGCCAAGAAAGCGCAGAACTCGCTCATGTAGCCAGCACCGGACTGCGGGTCAACGTCGCGGCCATCCATAAAGGCGTGGACGCGAACGGTCTTGACGCCATGCTGGGCAGCCATCTTGACCAGGGCCTCGACATGGTTCATGTGAGAATGAACGCCGCCGGGGCTCATAAGGCCCATGAGGTGAAGGGTCTTGCCTTCGGCCTTGACATCGTCCATAGCCTTGACGAAGACCTCGTTCTTGGCGATGGAGCCGTCCTTGATGGCATTGTTGATGCGCGAAAGCTCCTGGAAGACGATGCGGCCGGCACCGATATTGAGGTGACCCACCTCGGAGTTGCCCATCTGGCCATCGGGAAGGCCCACGTCCTCGCCCGAAGCGCCGAGCGTGGTGTGGGGGTATTTCTCGTACAGGCTATCAAGGAAGGGCGTCTTGGCAGCGGCGACGGCGTTCTCGCCATCGGCCGGAGCCAGGCCACAGCCGTCCATGATGATCAGGAGTGCAGGAAGATGACGCTGTGCCATATGTCCTACTCGCCTGCCTTGACGACCATAGAGGCGAAGTCGGCAGCCTTGAGCGAAGCGCCGCCCACGAGGGCGCCGTCAACGTCGGGCTTGGCGACGAGCTCAGCGATGTTGCCGGGCTTGGCAGAGCCACCATAGAGAACGCGGATGCCGTTAGCGAGCTCCTCGCCGAACATCTCCTTGAGGGTCTCACGGATAGCGCCGCAGACCTCCTGAGCGTCCTCGGCGGTAGCGGTCTTGCCGGTGCCGATGGCCCAGATGGGCTCGTAGGCGACGACGACCTGCTTGGGGCAGGTGATCTCAAGACCAGCAAGGCCAGCCTTGACCTGGTTCACGACGTGCTCGACATAGGTGCCAGCCTCGCGGACCTCGAGAGACTCGCCGCAGCAGAAGACGGGAACAAGACCGGCGGCAACGAGAGCCTTGGCCTTCTTGTTCTGATCCTCGTCGGTCTCGTGGAAGTAGTCGCGACGCTCGGAGTGACCGATGATGCAGTAGGTGCAGCCAGCGGACTTGAGCATGTCGCAAGAGGACTCACCGGTGAAGGCACCCTTGGCCTCCCAGTACACGTTCTGTGCACCGAGGGCGATGGGGGCAGCCTGAATGCGGTCATGAACCGTGGTGATGTCGATGGTCGGAGGGCAGACGAGCACCTCGACGCCAGCCGGAACCTCGGGCAGAGCCTGAGCCAGCTCGTCGGCGAGCTTGGCGGCCTCGGCGACGTCGTTGTTCATCTTCCAGTTACCAGCGATAAGAAGGGTGCGATTAGGCATCGAGAAGCGCCTCCACTCCGGGCAGGGCCTTACCCTCGACGAGCTCCATGGAAGCGCCACCACCGGTGGAGATCCAGCTCATCTTGTCGGCCAGGTTGAACTTGTTGACAGCTGCGACAGAGTCGCCACCGCCGATGATCGAGGTGCAGTCGGCCTCGGCGACGGCCTCGGCGATAGCCTGGGTGCCGTGAGCGAAGTTATCGAACTCGAAGACGCCCATGGGGCCGTTCCAGAACACGGTCTTGGCGCCCTTGACAGCCTCGGCGTAGAGCTCCTCGGTCTTGGGGCCGATGTCCATGCCCTCACGATCGTCGGGGATAGCGTCGGAAGCGACAACCTCGGGGACAGCGTCCTCGCCAAAGTGATCGGCAACGCGGTTGTCGATGGGGAGCAGGATCTTGACGCCCTTCTCCTCGGCCTTCTTGAGCATCTCGCCGGCACGCTCGACCCAGTCCTCTTCCTTGAGGGACTGACCGACGGTCAGGCCCTGAGCCAGGAAGAAGGTGTAGGCCATGCCGCCACCGATGATCAGGGTATCAGCGGAGTCGATGAGGTGATCGAGAACGCCGATCTTTGAGGAAACCTTGGAACCGCCGACGATAGCGACGAAGGGGCGCTCGGGCTCGGCGAAGATGCCGGTCAGCGTGTCGACCTCCTTCTCGAGCAGGAAGCCGGCGACGGCAGGCAGGTAAGCGGCGGGGCCCACGACGGAACCCTGGGCGCGGTGAGCGGTGCCGAAAGCATCGAGAACGAAGACGTCACCATAGGAAGCGAGCTTCTTGGCGATCTCGGGATCGTTCTTCTTCTCACGCTTGTCGAAACGGACGTTCTCGAGAACGAGGACCTTGCCCGGCTCGACGGCGGCAACAGCCTCGGCGGCCTTCTCGCCGTAGGTGTCGGCGACAAAGGCAACATCGAGACCAGAGAGCTCAGCGAGCTTCTTGGCGACAGGCTCAAGGGAGAGCTCGGGCTGGAAGCCGGTGCCATCGGGACGGCCGAGGTGGCTCATGAGGATGACGCGAGCGTTGTGCTCAACGAGGTAGTTGATGGTGGGCAGGGCAGCCTTGATGCGGGTGGTGTCGCCAACGACGCCATCCTTGATAGGCACGTTGAAGTCAACGCGGACGAGAACGCGCTTGCCGTCGACATCGATGTCGCGGACGGTCTTCTTGGTAAAGGCCATGTTTGCTTCTACCTTTCGTACGTGTCTGCCTCCCATTACGGCAGACGATTTCCTATAAAAAGGGCGCGACCCTAGGGTGTAAGCCCTATGAGGCCGCGCCCTTCTTTAGACGCTCAACGAGCTATTCGCTAAAAGCTAAATTAAGCAACGAACTTCTCGAAGTACTTGATGGTGCGGACCATCTGAGAGGTGTAGGAGTTCTCGTTGTCGTACCAAGAGGTGACCTGAACGAGGGTCTGGCCGTTGCCGAGGTCAGAGCACATGGTCTGAGTGGCGTCGAAGATGGAGCCGTGGGTCTCGCCGATGATGTCGGTGGAGACGATGTCGTCCTCGTTGTAACCGAAGGTCTCGGAGATGGTGGAAGCGTAGGCCTTCATAGCGGCGTTGACCTCGTCGACGGTGACCTTCTTGTCAACGACAGCGTAGAGGTTGGTGATGGAGCCGGTCGGCGTCGGGACGCGCTGGGCGGCACCGATGAGCTTACCGTTGAGCTCGGGGAGAACCAGGCCGATAGCCTTGGCAGCACCGGTGGTGTTGGGGACGATGTTGACGGCGCAGGCGCGGCTACGACGCTTGTTGCCCTTGCGCTGCGGGCCGTCGAGCGGCATCTGGTCGCCGGTCCAGGCGTGAATGGTGGTCATGATGCCGGACACGATGGGAGCGAAGTCGTTCAGACCCTTGGCCATCGGGGCGAGGCAGTTGGTGGTGCAGGAAGCAGCGGAGATGATGTTGTCCTCAGCGGTCAGCGTCTCGTGGTTGACGTTGTACACGATGGTGGGCAGATCGCTGCCGGCCGGAGCGGAGATGACGACCTTCTTGGCGCCAGCGTTGATGTGGGCCTGAGCCTTAGCCTTGCTGGTGTAGAAGCCGGTGCACTCGAGAACGACGTCGACGTCGAGGTCGCCCCAAGGCAGGTTGTTGGCGTCGGCCTCCTTGTAGATCTTGATCTCCTTGCCGTCAACGGTGATGGAATCCTCGCCAGCAACGACCTCGTGATCGCGAGCGTAGTTGCCCTGCGTGGAGTCGTACTTCAGCAGGTAAGCGAGCATATCGGGAGAGGTGAGGTCGTTGATAGCGACGATCTCGGAGCCCTCATGACCGAACATCTGACGGAAAGCCAGACGGCCAATACGACCGAAGCCGTTAATAGCAACCTTTACTGCCATTGTGTCTCCTTTCGTAAGGCCCCCGCAAGCTACAGCGCCCGCCGTTGAGGCCCACAAACTAACCACTCGCCTAATATACCTTTTTTTTGACTTGAATTTCACGAGAATAGTCGAAATTGAAAATCAAATTTACGTTAAAACGTTTTAAAGAATAAAATAGCAGCTAAATCCGTATATAAGTCGATACTTTAAACTACCGGTTTGCTTCAATGAGCTTTTCAAGCCTCAAAACTCGATGGTAGAGGGCCGACTTCGACAAGGGAGGGTCAGCCATCTCCCCTAAATCACGCAGCGACAGATCGGGATAGCGCTCGCGCAGGTCGCAAAAGACCGCCAAGGCATCCGGAAGCGCATCGCGAAGGCCGCGCTGCTCGAGCTCATCGATAAGCGCAAGCTGATGTTGGGCAGCACCGGCGCTTCTGGTCTGGTTGGCGAGCTCGGCGTTCACGCGACGGTTCACATCGTTCTTAACCAACTTGACCGCGCGCGCCTCCTCAATCTCGGCAACGCTGCGCTTGGCGCCGACCAGCTTTAGGAGCTGCTCGATCTCCTCGGCGCTCTTAATGTACACGGCATAGGATCCGCGCCGCGCGTTAACGCGCGCATGGACCCCAATCTGCTCCAATAGATCGCAAAGTCCCCGGGCATACTGCTCGCCCTGCACCGCGATCTCCAAATGAAAGTCGCCGCGGGGATCGGCCACGAAACCGCCGGCGATGAGCGCGCCGCGGATGTAGGCAAGCCTGCAGCAGGGACGGGCAACGATGTGCCGGGGAACACCGGCGACGAGCCCTCCCCTGCGGTCGAGAATGCCCAGCAGTACCAGAGCCTTGTCCAGGTCGGGTTGATCGGGCAGGGTAATGAGATAGTTACGGACCTTATGCAAGACCGATTTACGAACGGTGAATTCCGTTTTGAGCTTAAGGATGCGATGCGTCAGCGTGATCATCGTGCGCGCGACGGCGCCCGTCTCGGTCGCGACAGTCAAACGATACCGCCCGGAGCCGGCCAGCGAAAGTGTACCGCTCACACGCGTCAGGGCGGCAAGCGTCGACAAATCGCAGTATTCACATTCGGGTTCGCAGCGCGCAAGCTCGTCGCGCACCTCAGCGGTAAACGACATGCAGGCCTATGCTTTCGTGTTCGCGCGCGACAGGTCGCGATGGGAAATGCTCACGTGATACTGGGCGCCTTCCAAATAACGTGCCGTGGCCTCGGCAATGGCGACGCTGCGGTGTTGACCGCCCGTGCAGCCGATGGCGATAGAAAGCTGCGGCTTGCCCTCCGCGATATAGCCTGGCATGACCGTATCGAGCAGCTGTGTCCAAGCCTTCCAAAACTCCTGCGTCTTGGGATGGTCCAGAACAAAATCGGAGACCTTTTTATCGAGACCGGTCATCGTGCGCATCTCGGGATCGTAGAACGGATTGGGCAGAAAGCGAACGTCGATCATAATGTCCGCCTCGACGGGCATGCCGTGCTTAAAGCCAAACGAGAACACATGGACGTCCATGAGCTGCTGGTCGGACAACTCGGAGAACGCCATGCGCAATTTGTTGCGCAGCGCAGAGGTGCGTAGGCGGCTCGTGTCGATAATCATATCGGCTCGATCGCGCACACCCTGCAGCTGCAGGCGCTCGCGCTGAATCGCATCGGCCGTAGTCTCCCCCGGCTTGGCAATGGGATGACGGCGGCGATTTTCGCTGTAGCGACGAATCAGTACCTCGTCAGAAGCCTCCAGGAACACGATGTCGCAGCTCATCTCACGCTCTTCGAGCGCGGCGACCGCATCGAGCAGCTCATCGAACAAGCCCTGGCTACGCAAATCGCAGGTGACGGCGAGATGCCTGCCCACGCCCGTATTAATGCCGACGAGCTCGGCAAGCTGGGCGATCAGACGCGGAGGCAGGTTATCGATGCAAAAATAGCCCATGTCCTCGAACACGTGCATGGCCTGCGTGCGGCCCGATCCGGACATTCCGGTGATGATGACGATATCGGGGATGCGCTCCGAGCGCTCCGCCGCATCCATGGCATCTCCCTTTTGCATGTGCTGCCTCCCGAAAACAAGCGCGGGACCCAGCAACCCGGATCCCGCGCGGTCAATTGCCTTTATTGAGTATACCGCCCCGAGCGGATACGAGGCCTGTCTTACGCCTCAAGCGCAGCCTTGAACCAACTTGTAATACTCGTGGGGTGCGTGATGGCGGTGCCGACGACAACGGCCCAGGCGCCAGCATCGATCGCGGCGCGAGCCTCCTCGGGCGTATGCACGCGACCCTCGCAAATGATGGGAAGGCCGGGGAATTCCTCGGTCGCCTGACGCAGGAGCGGCAGGTCGGGGCCATCGGCCATGGTGCAGTCGATGGCGGCGACACCGTGAGAGAGCGTGGTAGATACCAGGTCGAAGCCCATATCAACCGCACGGCGAATGTCCTCGATGGTGGCACAATCCGCCATCAGGAGCACACCCTCCTCGTGCAGCGGACGGAAGGTATCCTCGACCGTCTTGCCATCGGGGCGCGGACGATCGGTGGCGTCGATCGCCACGATATCGGCACCAGCAGCAACGCAGGCGCGGGCGTGACGCAGCGTCGGCGTGATGTAAACGCCCTCGTGTCCATCCTTCCATAGGCCAATAACAGGAACCTCACAGCGACCCTTAATGGCGGCAATGTCGGCAAGGCCCTGGCAGCGAGCATCTTC
>URNQ01000027.1 GCA_900549245.1 uncultured Collinsella sp. | reverse complement strand
CGGTGGAGTTTCGGAAACGGCTATTGAAAGCGTCCTAGTGTTCGCTTCTAATAAAAGAAGGCCAAGATTCGGGACGCAGTTCAATTGTGGTGGCTTTTGTTATTTAGGGTCTGAGATTTCGGCTCTATAAATAATGCTTTTGAACTGGGTTACTATAAGATTATGGTAAACGCTACTATAAGATTATGGAGAATGAAACTATTCGATTATGGTAACAGCGTAATAAGGGGCGTTGATATGGCTGAGTTCATTAACAGGGATTTGCATGAGTTGCTCATTCGCATGGCAGGCTGGTTTCCTGTTGTGTCGTTGACAGGGCCTAGGCAGAGTGGTAAGTCTACGCTGGTTCGGCATGCCTTTCCCGACTATTCCTACGTCACGCTTGAGGACCCTCAAACGAGGCGCGCGGCCTTGGAGGATCCGGTGAGTTTTATCCGCAACCGAAAGGGCGGACTCATCATCGATGAGGCGCAATACGCGCCGGATTTGTTTTCAATGATCCAGGTCGTTTCGGATGAGCGGGGAGACGCCGGTCAATACATCCTTACAGGCTCGCAAAACTTTTTGATGATGAAAAGCATCGGGCAGTCTCTTGCCGGGCGAGTCGGGATCTTAAAATTGCTGCCATTATCGTTTCGAGAAGCGGAGAGGGGCCAGCAGGGGCAGCTGGAAGTGGATTTGTTCGCGCTCGAAGGGGGATACCCTCGCCTGCGTTCCGCCGGAATGCCGTCCTCGGTTTATTTCCCCAGCTATATCGATACCTATGTTGAGCGCGATGTTGTGGGCTTGCTTGATGTGCGCAATAAGGCGGAGTTTCATAAGTTTCTGTCCATAATTGCTCAGAGCGTCGGTGCCCTCATCAATATATCCTCGCTTTCTCGAGATACGGGCGTGAGCGTATCGACCATTAAAAGCTGGTTGTCCATCCTGGAGCAGAGCTACCTGACGTTTTCGCTGCAGCCCTATTATGCAAATGCCAAGAAGCGTCTAACTAAAACGCCCAAGCTCTATTTTTACGACACGGGGCTGCTCTGCTATTTGCTCAAAATTGGATCACTGGAGCAACTATTGGAGAGCCCTTATCTGGGGGCCGTTTTCGAAAACCTCATCGTTTCCGAAACGGCGAAGAGCCATCTCAACGTGGGCGAGAATCCCGAGCTGTATTTCTATAGGGACGACAGCAAGCGTGAAATCGATTTGCTCGACTGTACAAACTCAGGGAGTCCCAAGGCTATCGAAATAAAATCATCCAGAACGTATCACGATAAGTACGCCCGCCATCTACAGACTGTATGCGATGAGATCGACATTGCAAAAGATGCGCGCTATGTTGTGGCCCGCGTGGACTCAACGTATGAGTCGAAAGACTGTAGTGTGGTTTCGGCGCGTGATTGGCTTTTACGATAACAAGCTCGGCGCATTAACAACAGCCGCGAAGGGAACCGGCCCCTTTTGCGGCGGTTTTTTGCCTATCTGGTGCGTCTTAGATGCAAGTGAGTAGACCTATTTGGATATGCCGAGCACATCGCGACAAATGCTCAATAAAACCGCAGGTCAGAGCTGTGGCGTTTTGGGGCGTGCTTGACCTCCTGCAAAAAGCCTACTCACTTGGTTTTTTCTGTTAGAAGCCCGCCGCGAGGGAAGGCAGCTCCCTCGCGGCGGCTGACATTTGCCCAGATAAAACCTGCCAAAATAAACCTGTCTACTCTTTGAGCCAGAGCCGACACTAATTCAAATGGCGAAATCAAAGGGCGTTCTCTGCATGGAGGGCGCCCTTTTTTATCGCGGGATGTTTTGCGTGGCAGTCATGAGGCCCAGGCGGTTGCTGACGCCGAGCTTGCGATAGATGGCGTTGACATGCTTCTTGACGGTTGACTCGCTTATGAATAGCTCGTTTGCCATCTGTTTGTTCGTTTTGCCGTCGAGCATGAGCCGCATGACTTCGGCTTCGCGCGGTTGGATATTGTGTTCTGTAATGAAAGCATTTAGCTGGTTTGTGTCTTCTGTCTGGGTGAGTTTAATGCCCCGAGGATAGAGGTTGGCGAGCGCGAGGCTCGCGTGCCGAGCGACTTCGAGCAGGATTGCGAGCTCGGTGTCGGTGAAGTCTCCGGCCGTGCGTTCACGAAACAGGGTGATGCTTCCTAGCGGGCTGTCGTTGTGCGCGAGCGTGGCCGTACAGCCAAAGTAGACGCCCTGCGGTTCCATCCATTTGCGATAGATGGGCGTGGCATCGCGTCGCTCGACGTCGACGAGGTCGAGGTCGCGGTAGACGCCGACCTTATGTAAGTCAAAGCTCCATGTTGTATAGTCCATCGCGGCGTAGCGGTTGTAGTAGTCGCTCAGTGCGCGGTCGTCCATTCCGCTGCTTGCGGGGTGGACGTAGCGTGGGGCATCACTGCCCGCCGCCTCGATCAGGTCGAACATGGCGATCCGATGGGGCACGAGCCCTGTCGTTCCCTCGAGGGTCTCCTTTTGCAGCTTATCGACACCGCGTGATGCGTGGATTGCAAGCGCGAGCTCGTTGAGAGCAGTCCAGGTCGTACTGTCCAACTCAATAGTCTGCTGTTTATTGCATGGGGGCATAGGGCATCCTTTCCATTGTGGAACCCAGTATGTCATGTTCTCGGCCTGAATAGAACTTTAGGTCAGCGAATGGTATACCGTCGGTCGCTGAAAGGGGCTCGAGGGACCATTGAGAACATCTCGGTGCGGCCGCATCATGGTCTCGTCAAGCAAAAGCACCGAGATTTAGGAGCTTGAAATGAAGACCATCTACGAGAGTGAGTCCACACCTAAGAAGGACGGGTTCTATATGCCCGGCGAGTACGAGGAGCAGGAGCGCACCTGGATTTTGTGGCCGCATCGCTCGGATGTGTGGCGCTGCGGCGCCAAGCCGGCGCAGAAGGTCTTCACCGAGATCATCAAGACCATTGCACGTTTTCAGCCCATCACTGTGGGCGTCAACACCGAAGACTTCCCCGCGGTGTGTGAGATCTTCGACGGCGTTGAAAACGTGCGCGTTATCCACATGGAGTACAACGACAGCTGGATTCGCGACCCCGGCCCGGCGTTCCTCGTTAATGACAATGGTGAGGTTGCTCTTTCGCACTTCCACTTTAATGCTTACGGCGGTTTCATTGACGGCCTGTATTTCCCGTGGGACAAGGACGCTTCCATTGGCCTGCAGGTGGCACAGCTCGAGCAGGTTAACCGTTATCGTCCCGAGGATTACATCCTCGAGGGCGGCTCGTTCAACTGTGATGGTCAAGGCACCGTCGTGACCACCGAGATGTGTCTGCTCAACGAGGACCGCAACCCGCAGTACACCAAGGAGCAGATTGAGGAGAAGCTCTCTGAGTATCTCGGTATCGAGAAGGTTATCTGGATCAAGGACGGTATCGATCCGTACGAAACGAACGGTCATGTGGACGACGTCGCATGCTTTAGTGCGCCCGGCGAGGTCTGCTGCATGTGGACCGATGATCCCAACCATAAGTTCTACAAGGAGTGCCAGGAGGCGTATAAGACGCTTTCCGAGACGACGGATGCCCGTGGCCGCAAACTCAAGGTCCACAAGGTAATCATGCCTGCGACCTCGGTATATATGACCGAAGGGGAGGCCAGCACGATCGATCCCGTCGAGGGCGTGCTGCCGCGTACCCCCGAGGACGCCTTCGAGCCGAGCTATCTCAATTTCCTGCCCATCAACGGAGCGGTGCTTGTGCCGCAGTTCGGTGACCCCAACGACGCCCAGGCGCTCAAGGATATCCAGGCTGCTTATCCGGACCGTGAAGTCATCGGTATCATGACTCGCGAGGTTATCTACGGCGGCGGCAACATCCACTGCATCACCCAGCAGCAGCCCAAGGCGCGCTGCAAGTAGATGCGGTTGCAGGCACACGGGGTAGTGTCGATATGACCTGGGGCCCGCTGGCGCACACGCTGGCGGGCCCTTTTGCGTGCGGCGGGCAGCGTTGCACACGGGCACTCGGGTCTAAGCGAGGGTACCAGGGGCCTTGCTTATCGTCGATAGTCGATGATAGGGGGTAGCATGCAGCTTGTTGAAAGTGAGACCGTGGAGTTCAAGTGCACATTTACCCCTAAGCTGCTCAAAGCTGTGGTGGCGTTTGCCAATTCGAATGGCGGTACCTTGTATATCGGAATCGACGATTTTGGCAGTATCGTCGGCGTGGACGATATCGATGCCACCATGCTTCAATGCTCTAATGCAATAACCGATGGCGTGTATCCCGACGTTTCTGAAATCACGACGGTCTCCGCATTGGACATCGATGGCGCAGCGTTGGTGAAAATCGAGGTGGAAGCGGGTCCTCACAAGCCGTACTGCCTGTGCTCGAAGGGATTTGTTCCCGCCGGGGTATATCGGCGCCTAGGTCCTGCCAACGTGCCCATCGAGATGGCCCAGATCCGCTCGATGATCAAGCGCACCGACGGCGATTATTTTGAGACCGCGCGCTCTCATGAACAGAGCTTGACGTTTTTTGAAGCCGAGCGGGTCTTTAGGCGCGCGGAGATTACGTTTGACCAAACCTCTCAAAAGAATCTCGGCCTTATCGATGAGCTGGGCTTTTACACCAATTTGGCACTGCTGGTCTCTGACCAAAACCCCTTTGCAGTCCGCGCTGGCCTCTTCAACGACGATGCGTATACCGAGTTTATCGACCGTCAGGATGGCGAGGGCTCGATCTTCAGGCAGATAGAGGATATCGAACGGTTCCTCAATATATCGAACGCAACGCGTATGTACTTTGTGCCGGGAAGGCTCGATCGCATAGATAAGGACGACTATCCCCGCGAGGCTGTTCGAGAGGGAATTCTGAACCTGTTTATCCATCGCGACTACGAATCTTCGGTGGCGTCTCTTATCAAGATGAGCCGTACGGCGCTTGAATTTACCAATGCGGGAGGGCCGCAGCACATCAGCGTCGAGGAGGCGCTTGCGGGCGGCTCGGACGCTCGGAATCCAAAGCTGCAACTGCTCTTTTTGCGTCTGGGGATGGTTGAGGCGTTTGGAACGGGCCTCAAGGGGATCCGTGCGCTCTATGAGGCGGAAGGGTTGGAACCCGAAGTCTGTGCCTACCCTGCAATGTTTAGGTTGTCGCTGCCCAACGTCAACGCCGTGCGCAATTCCTATCTGACGCCTCGTGGCAATAGCGGTCCCAACTTGCGTGGGGATTACAGCGATTATGAGCAGCTCGAGCGGGAAGGGGCGCTGCCGCCCGATGTTTCGCAGGCGTTTGCATCCGTGCGAGCGCAGCGAGAGGGGCACGTGTCGATGAATGGCGACTGCGGCCACGAGGTGCGTGCCAAGCTCGTGGAGGAGCTTGGCTTTGATGTTGCGTGCAAGGCGTCCGCGATGCTACAGGATGTCTCGGACGAGCGACGTGGTGGATACGCTCGCGCCTTGATTCGCTTTGCCCTTGAGCGGCCCCGCGGTTTTACGCGCCAGGATGCTTCGGACGCTCTGGGAACTGGGCGCGACGTGACGCTGCGGGTTATCAACGGTTTGCTTGAGGAAGGCGCACTCGTTAAAGAGGGGCGCGCTCGGGCGACGAGATATCGCGCTGTCGGGCAGGTTTAGGGACGGGCGGTCCGGCCCCCTGGGTTATTCCTGGGCAGAGGCCAAGGGCCGGGTGCCCGGCGCACCTTGATTGAAGGGGTACTTAGAGCGTGCCTCGTACATATAGACGATAAATCCGTCACCGGTGTCTTGGCTGTGGTCCTCTAGGATGCGCTTCATGTTGAGGTGCTCGTAAAACTGCCAGTCGGAGTTGCAGTCGCTCATCAGGAAGAATTTGGTGCAGCCTGCCTTGGCGAGCTCGGCGCGCGCAAGGTCGATGAGCTCGCGGCCGAGTCCCTTGCCCTGCCATTCAGGCACAATGATAATCAAGTTGAGCTGACCCTGGGCATATTCGTTGCCTGTGGCGGCAAAGCGATCCGCTGTGGCCTTTTCGCGGCTGTCTCCAAAGAGCGAGCCCTCGAGCTTGGCATCGGCGGTCTTTGCCATCTCGGTTGCCTGGGCGAACATCTCGTTATAGCAGGGCTCCCACGTGGGATTGGTGCGCGGCTTGCCGTCCTCGAAGATGCCGATGCAGCAGGCGGCGATAATGCGGCCCTCGGTCTCGGCGACGAGTGCGATGGGGGAGCGCTGCAGCTGCATGGCGATGTTAAAGCGCGCGCAGAAATCGGCAGCTTCGACGTCGCCGCGGTTGCGCAGCGTGTTGCACCACAGCTGGTTGTAGATGGCGGCGATGCCGGCCAGGTCATCGAGCGTGGCGGCGCGCAGGGTTACGTTGTCAAGGCTCATGGAGGCTCCTTCCAAGTTGGGTCAGGCCACCTCTGAGTGTGACATGGCCGCAGAGCGCCCGCATCAATCATTCGGCAGACGAGCCACGATACCTCGGGGACGGAGGGCCCTAAGAAGGAATGAGGGCGGATTTTCGGACACTTGCTCGATGAGAGTGGATAATCTCCCACTTTTAGCGCTGGTATAGGCCAAAAACGGGAGATTATCCACTCTCATTCTGGCTGGTTTCGCCCATGCGCTGGGGTGGGGGATATGCGTCTTCCACCCCTCCTTTCTTTGGTTAAATTTTGCGCTGAAGACAGCGATCTGCATGTCTTTGGCGCAAAATTTATCCGTAGCACATATCAATAAGCGAAAGGCCCGATAGTGAGCGCGTTCTACTTCTTCTACGGAATCACGTTCGTCTTGGTTTGCATGGTGGCGGTGTGCGTATCGGTATGCACGTACCTCGTCTCACATCGAACAAGCTACTTGACGGTCTCGGCCTTCTTTTTCTTCGACATGCTCGAAAGTGCCATCGTATTCCTCGATGAGTATCAGGGCCGTAAGATGATGGCAGATATCCTCAGCAGCCAATTTCCCATGACTCACCCCATAACGAAACTCGTCCTATCGATTGGAATCATGGCGAGCATGTGGGCATTTGCATTGGCGATCGTAAACAAGATGAGCCGGCTTCACATGCTCGTGCCCTGCATCGCCTTTTCTGCTTTCGAGGCCATGTCGCTTGTGTTGCAGCCCGATTCAATCAAACAACTCGCCTTTTATGCGTTGCGTTCCTTGTTCATGTTTGTGGCGTTTGGCATGATTTTCGTCTGCTACCGCAAAAGCAAGCCGTTGGCGCGAAAGAGCTTCTACGCACGCTACGGCAGGTTTCTTATTGTGATGGCTGTGTTGACGGCGTTTGTTCTGATCGAGGATGTACGCGTTCTCGGGCTGAATATTGGGCGGATCGAAGTCATCGATTACCTGTATTTTTCCTACGGCAGAAACATCCCAGAGAACATCATGAGCGTGGTGGCCGCGATATATACCGTTCGTACGGCGTCGCAGATCTTGGCGTTGCGCTTTTCTGCTCCGCCCACAACGTTTGGCACCTCTGCCAAACAGATTGCGGAGGTCCGCTTCTCGGCATTCTGCGACCAACACGATATCTCCGCGCGTGAACGCGAAGTGCTCGACCTTCTGCTCGATGGCCAGGATAACCGCGCCATAGCGAATGATTTATTTATCTCTGTCGGTACGGTCAAATCGCATGTTCACACGATATTCCGTAAATGCGGTGTCTCATCGCGGTCCGAGCTTCTTCAGAACTTTTGGGCAGGTTAAAGGCAGGGTTATAGGGGATATAAGCCTCCGCTTACGGCAATAACCCCGTTTGTGCAGGCAAGTTTATACCGGGGGGTGCTATTCAGGTGATAGCGAGCGTCGCGAAAGCGCGGCGATGTCAACAGAAAGGTGGCTTATATGAAGACCTCTATCCCTCCCGTTTCCCGTAGAAGCTTTCTCGGCCTGAGCACGTTGGGCGCCGCGGCTGTTGCGGTGGGTGCCGCCGGCTGCGCCAACAATTCTTCAAATGCCGGAAGCACCGGCAGCGCGATTTCCGATAAGGCATCCATCGTCTTTCGTAACGGCACGATTCAGACGATGGTCAAAGAGGGCGACACCGCGGCCGCCCTGGCTGTCTCGGGCAACAAAATCGTATATGTAGGCGAAGACTCCGGTGTTGACGAGTACATCGATGACAACACGCGCGTCATCGATCTCGATGGCGGTATGGTGACTCCCGGCTTTATGGACGGCCATATCCACGCTCCGGGCAACTGGGTGACCGCACTGTACGAGATCGATCTTACCAAGAGCACCACGATCGATGAGTATAAGAAGGTGATCAGTGATTTTGTAACCAAGCATCCCGATGATGAGGCTTACGTTGGCGGCTCGTTCATGATCAACGCCTTCGAGCAAGAGGATGGCACCAATCCCGGCCCCAACAAGTCCATTCTCGATGAGATCTGCTCCGATAAGCCCATCATGCTGTGCGATGTTTCCTATCATTCGGTGTGGGTCAACAGCCGTGCGCTCGAGCTTGCGGGCATCGATAACGATACCCCCAATCCCACGGGCGGCATCATCACCCGCGATGCAAACGGCGAGGCGACTGGCTACTTGATCGATTCTGCTGCCACTATGGTGAGGGAGGTTGTCTCCGTCGAGCATACGGACAAGGAGCTTGAGAACGCTATCGACAAGTACCAGCAGGTGGCTACGAAATACGGCATCACCGGCATTACCAACATAAGCGTCGTGGGAAAGTCTACGGCACAGGATTGCCAGTTCTATACTGACCTTGAGAAAGACGGCAAGCTTAACCTGCGCATGCGAGTACTTCCTACCATTGTGCCCGGCATGACGGCTAAAGAGGCCCTTAAAACCGTGAAGGACCTCAAGAAGTTCGATAGCAACATGATCTCTACCGGTACGGTCAAGATCTACTCCGATGGCGTTACCGAGGGCGGCAGCGCCGTGATGCTCGAGCCATATACCTCCGCCGCCGGTAAGGGAGATAACTGGCACGGCGAGTCCGTCTGGGATCAGCAGGAGTTCAGCGACATGGTGGCCGCCCTCGACAAAGAGGGTGTTCAGATTCATGTTCACGCGATCGGCGACGGCGCCGTCCACAATACACTCGATGCCTACGAGCACTGCGTCAAGGAGAACGGCGAGCGCGATGATCGCCGCAACACCATGACACATGTGTGCGCAATTACCGACGAGGACATTCAGCGCGTCGCCGATCTCGACATCGTGTGCGCGCTGCAGTTCCTGTGGATGTATCACGATTCTTTGTGCGACCTCGAGATCGCCATGGCGGGCGAGGATCGCGCCATGAAGTTCTACCCCGTCAAGAACATGCTCGAGGCCGGCTGCTTTATCTCCGGTGCGAGCGATGGCCCGGTCACCGGCTATGCGCCGCTCGAGGAGATTGAGGTGGCCGTTACGCGCAACAGCCCGTATCCCGAGGAGGAGGACACCGATATGTACCGTTGGCCCGAGCAGGCCATCACGGCATATCAGGCGCTCGAGGCATATACCAAAAACGTTGCCTTCGAGAACTACATGGAGGATAAAATCGGTACGCTCGAGGTGGGCAAGCTCGCCGACCTCACGGTGCTCGACCAAGACATCCTTCATTGCGATCCCAAGAAGATCTCCGATACCAAGATTCTGTTCACTGTCTCCGATGGCCGTATCGTATACGAGGGATAATCGGTCGATCGAGGTGAAGAGCGGACGATTTGCTCGGCAGAACGCTTGGTTGCCAGCCGTCGTCGCGATTTAGCGTGGGCCGCCGCGGATGCGTGAGCGTTCGCGGCGGCGCTTTTATGTCATGTGCATCGGTGCGTGGAATGAGTCCAAGCCGCTTATGGCAACAGGAGGGCTGCGAGACCCATACGATTTGAGACACCAAGCTTGTGGTAGATAGCGTTGACGTGCTTCTTTACGGTCGATTCCGAGATAAAGAGCGTTGCGGCCCGCGCAGCGTCGAGTAGTTACGCGGTTTGGTAAAACGCCGTAACCTACACCCGCTCCGCGATCTCGTGGATGAGGTAGTCGGTCTTTTCCCAGCCCAAGCACGGGTCGGTGATCGACTTGCCAAAGACGCCGCCATCGACTGGCTGATTGCCATCCTCCAGGTAGGACTCGATCATAAAGCCCTTGACCAGCTTGGAGATGGACTCGTTGCGGCGGCAGCTGTCGAGCACCTCCTTGCAAATGCGGTACTGCTCCAGCGGGCGCTTGCCCGAGTTGTCGTGGTTGCAGTCGATGACCGCTGCCGGGTTGGCGTAGCCGGCGTGCTCGGTGTAGCGCTCGGCCAGGCGCTCCAGGTGCTCGTAGTGGTAATTGGGGTAGGTGCGACCGTCGAGACCGATGTAGCCACGCATGACGGCGTGCGCGAGCGGGTTACCGTCGCACTCAACCTCCCAGTTGCGGAAGATGAAGCTCTGATGTGCCTGGGCGGCGTAGATGGAGTTGAGCATGACGGTGGTGGAACCGGCGGTGGGGTTTTTCATGCCGACGGGCACCGAAATGCCGCTCGACACCAGGCGATGCTCCTGATTCTCGACCGAGCGCGCGCCCACGGCAACGTAGCTCAGCAGGTCGACGAGGTACTGGTAGTTGGACGGGTAGAGCATCTCGTCGGCGGTAAAGAAACCGGTCTCCTCGATGACGCGCAGGTGCATGTGGCGGATGGCCTTGACGCCTTCGAGCAGGTCATCGGGCGCCTCGGGGTCGGGGTTGTGCAGCAGACCCTTGTAGCCGGTGCCCTTGGTGCGCGGCTTGTTGGTGTAGACACGCGGAATGATGATGAGCTTGTCCTTGACCTCTTCGGCGACCTTGGCCAGTCGGTTCATGTACTCAAGCACCGAGTCCTCGCGGTCGGCAGAGCACGGGCCGATGATGAGCACCTTGCGTGCGTCCTCGCCGGTAAAGACCTTGGCGACCTCGGCGTCGAATGCCTGCTTTTTGGCGGTAAGCTCGGCGGAAAGCGGCATTTCCTCGCGGATCTCCATGGGGATCGGCAGCCTGCGCTTGAATTCCATGGCCATATGGGGCCTCCTTTATCAATTAACGGCAACAATTGGCGAATTCTCGAATGCTCGGCATTATCCGCTGTCGCACGCTAAAGTGCAAGTGAAACCTGCCGAAAAGGGACGGGTTTATTTTGGTCGGTTTTATCTGGGGAAATGTCGGCGCTCGCCGGAAGGGGAGGGCCAACGTACGGCACGCTGGAGCAAGTTGGATCTTCTGCGGCATACCCTGTGGACAAAAAATGGCAAATATGAGTACTGTTGCTAGCGTAGTATCATATCGATCTTACAAGATAATAGACACAACAGTAAATATGTTCATTAACGTTGGCACACAGAAGCATGCTACCGGGCATTTTGATCAATTTGAAGGCATATCTAGGCCGCAAAGAGGTCGTTTGGGGCAGTTTTGGCTGTTACTAAAAAGGTGACAGTACTCATATTTGCCATTTTTTGTCCACGGGGCCTTGAGGGAGGCCGTTAATCAGGTCCCGGGGGAGGCGGTTCGAGGGCCGCAGAACAAAAAACGGGGGCACAGTTCATTCTGCGCCCCCGTTTTTGGGTATTGCGGTTGTTTTGCCGCCGGTTTTACGCCGCTTCGTCGAACTGCGAGTTGTACAGGTCGGCGTAGAAGCCGCCCTGGGCGAGCAACTCGTCGTGCGTGCCCTTCTCGACGATGTCGCCGTCGCGAATTACCAAGATCACGTCGGCGTTGCGGATCGTGGACAGGCGGTGCGCGATAACAAAGCTGGTACGGCCCTGCATCAGCGCATCCATGGCACGCTGAATAAGCTCCTCGGTACGGGTATCGACGTTGGAGGTCGCCTCGTCCAGAATCAGCGCCGGGCGGTCGGCCAAAATGGCACGGGCGATGGTCACGAGCTGGCGCTGACCCTGCGACAGGTTAGTGCCCTCCTCGTTGATCATAAAGTCGTAGCCGCCGGCGAGCGTATGGATAAAGTGGTCGCAGCGTGCGGCACGTGCAGCGGCTTCGACCTCGGCATCGCTCGCATCGGGGCGTCCGTAGCGGATGTTTTCGCGGATGGTGCCGTTAAACAGCCAGGTATCCTGCAGCACCATGGCAAACTCGCCGCGCAGCGCCGCGCGGTCCCAGTCGCGCACGTCGACGCCCTCGACACGCAGCGAACCGTCGTCCACATCGTAGAAGCGCTGCAGCAGCTTAATGAGCGTGGTCTTGCCGGCGCCGGTGGGGCCGACGATGGCGATGGTCTGGCCGGGCTGCGCCTCGCAGCTAAAGTCGTGGATGATGGTCTTGTCGGGCGTGTAGCCAAACTTGACATGGTCAAACTCCACGTGGCCGGGGCGCTTCTCGGGAATCTGCGCGTCGGCCTTCTGCTCCTCCTCGGGCGCGGCCAGGAACTCAAACACACGCTCGGTGGCAGCTGCCATCGACTGCATCGTGTTGCTCACGTTGCCCAGCTGCTGCACGGGTTGCGTAAAGTTGCGAACGTACTGGATAAAGCTTTGAATGTCGCCGGGCGTGGCATTGCCGGTCAGCGCGAGCTGCGCGCCCACCACGACGACGCCCACGTAGCCCATGTTGCCCACCAAGCTCATAAGCGGCATCATCAGGCCCGACAGGAACTGCGAGCGCCAGCCACTAATAAAGAGGCGGTCGTTTTGACGGTCGAACTCCTCGATCGAAGCCTCGGCGCGGTCGAACACCTGAATGACGTTCTGGCCGGCAAAGTCCTCCTCGATAATGCCGTTGACGGTGCCCAGGACCTGCTGCTGCTCGCGGAAGTACGGCTGCGAGAAGTGAATCATCACCATCAAGATAATCGCGGCGGCCGGCAGCGTGAGCACGGTGACGCCGGTAAGCGGCAGGCTGATCGACAGCATCATGACGAGCACGCCGATAATCTGCGTAACGGACGTAATAAGCTGCGTCACGCTCTGGTTGAGCGACTGGCCGAGTGTATCGACGTCGTTGGTGATGCGGCTGAGCACATCGCCCTTGCTGTGACCGTTGAAGTAGCTCATCGGCACGACGGCAATCTTGGCGGCGATCTCCTTGCGCATGCGGTAGCAAATCTTTTGCGTGACACCGGTCATGAGCCAGCCCTGGATGAGGCTGCAGATGGAGCTCGCCAGGTACAGGCAGAGCAAAAAGCCGAGCGTCTTGGCGATCCAGTTAAAGTCGACATCGCCGGTACCGTTGACTTTGGCAACCAGGCCCTCAAACAGCTTGGTCGTAACCTGGCCGAGCACCTTGGGCCCCACAATGTTAAAGATGACCGAGCACACGGCAAAGGCGACGGCGGCAAACACGGCAATCTTGTGCTGGCCAATATAGCCGAGCAGCTGCCTCATGGTGCCTTTAAAGTCCTTGGCCTTTTCGCCGCGACGCATGCCGCCCATGCGGCCCATGGGTCCACGCTGACGGGTGGGCTTGGGAATTTGGGTCTTGGTCTCGTCTGCCATTAGCGCTCGCCTCCTTCCATAACGGCTGCAATTTCTTCTTGGGTAAGCCCCAGCTCCTCGGCGGAAAGCTGCGACTGTGCGATTTCCAGGTACGCCGGGCAGCTGCGCAGTAGCTCCTTGTGCGTGCCGGTGCCCACTACGTGACCGTCGTCGAGTACGATGATCTGGTCGGCGTGCATGATGGTCGCGATGCGTTGCGCCACGACCACGAGTGCGGCGTCGGTGACGTTTTTGGCCAGCTCCTCGCGCAGGCGCGCGTCGGTCTTGTAGTCAAGCGCACTAAACGAGTCATCGAACACCACGACCTCGGGCTTTTTGGCCAGGGCGCGGGCGATGGCCAGGCGCTGGCGCTGACCGCCCGAGACATTGGAGCCGCCCTGGCTGATGGGGGAGTCGTAACCGCCCTCACGTTCGGCGATAAAGTCCTCGGCCTGTGCGATGCGCGCTGCCTGGTGCATGTCATCATCGCTCACCATGTCGCCGGCAAACTTGAGGTTGCTCTCAACGGTGCCCGAGAACAGGCGACCCTGCTGCGGGATGTAACCGATGCGGCGGCGCAGCTCGGAAAGGGGCATGCGACCCTGCC
>URNQ01000026.1 GCA_900549245.1 uncultured Collinsella sp. | reverse complement strand
CGGCCGTCATCTTTTCCTGCGTCTCGCGGAACTGACGGATGGCACGGCCGATCGTGCGGCCCATCTGCGGGAGCTTATCCGGGCCAAACAGCAGAAAGCCGAAGACCACGATGATCGCGAGCTCACCCTCTCCAATACCAAACACACATACCTCCAAGGCTCGATGTGAGTCGAGCCCGCACCGCGCCATTCGGCCGGAACTCGTCTATTCATTCGGTCAAGTATAGCGCCCGGACGCCAAAACGTCCGAGCGCATCACAAACATATGCCAAACGGCACGCCCTTTTGGGGGCAAAGATTATGCAGCGGTGATCGAAATCTCCTGGTCGACACCCAACAGCTGAACCACGCGCATCACCGGGGGCTGCACATTGGTGCAGCTAAAGCGCTTGCCGTGGTCGGCCGCGTGGTGCGCGGCGCCCACGAGCACGCCAATGCCCGTCGAATCGATGTAACTCACCTGGGCAAAATCGAGCTCAACGGCCTCAGTGGGCTGCTCGAGCGCCAGGTCGATGGCATTGCGCAGGCTATCGGCGTTAGAGATATCGATCTCACCGGTCACCTTAATGGTGTAGAGCTCTGGCGTGGGGTTGGTGGAAATACCCAAATCCATGTATACGCTCCTTTACGTATCGAAAGTGCGGATAGTACGGGAAGCCGCGCGTTAGGCGCGCTCGGCACGCGCAAGCTCGGCAGCGACGAGCTTGACAGCCAGCACCAGCACATCGAGCGCAGCCTCCAGGTCCTCGACCGTGGGATAGCTCGGCGCGATGCGGATGTTGGTGTCGCGCGGATCCTTGCCATAAGGCCAGGTGGCACCAGCCGGCGTGAGCTTGACGCCCAGGTCGGCACAAAGCGCGGCGACCTTCTGGGCCGAGCCCTCGGGGCCATCAAAACTCACAAAGTAGCCGCCATGGGGATGAGTCCAAGTGGCGCAACCCGTGTTACCCAAGCCCTCGGTGAGCTTGCGCTCAACGGCCTCAAAGCGCGGACGCAAAAACTCAGCATGCTTTTTCATGTGTTCCTTGACCGCCTCGATAGTGGGAAGGAAGCGCACGTGACGCAGCTGGTTGAGCTTGTCGGCGCTAATAAGGCCAGCCTTCAGGCGCTTGGAGAACTCGGCGATAACCGCGGGGCTCGCACCGATAAAGCCGATACCGGCGCCCGGGAAGGTGATCTTTGACGTCGAGGCGAATGCCACCACGCGATCCTCGGTGCCCGCCGCGCGAGCGAGGTCAAAGATGTTGGCGAGCTCGTCGGTCTCGTCGTACAGGTCGTGCACGCAGTAGGCGTTGTCCCAGAAGATGCGGAAATCGGACGCGGCCGTGGGCATCTCGACCAGGCGGCGCACAGTGTCCTCGCTAAAGGTGATGCCCGTGGGGTTGGAATACTTGGGCACGCACCAGATACCCTTGATGGAATCGTCGGCGGCAACCAGGCGCTCGATCTCGTCCATGTCGGGGCCGTTGTCGGTCATCGCGACGGGGACGTTCTCGATGCCCAAGTCGGCGGTGATGCCAAAGTGGCGATCGTAGCCGGGAACAGGGCACAGGAACTTGACCTTCTTGCCGTCGTGCGCGGCCTCGTAGGCGTCCCAAGGGTCGCTGCCGCACGAGCCGCAACGCCAGAACATACCGGCGATATCGTGCTCGATCAGCAGGCTCGATGAGCCCAGTACGAGCGTCTGCTCGGCAGGGCAACCCAGGAACTCCCCCGCCAGCTTGCGCGCCGAGGGAATGCCCTCGAAGCAACCGTAGTTGGAGCAGTCGACATTGCCGTCGTGCAGATCGGCATCGGCATTGAGGATATCGAGCATGGGGCGCGAGATGTCCACCTGGGAGGGCGACGGCTTGCCGCGCGCCATGTCGAGCGCCAGGCCCTTGGCCTTGACCTCGGCAACCTCGGCTTTAAGCGCCTCGATGGCGGCATCGAGTTCGGTGGTTTCCATCTTCTGGTAGATCGTCTGCATGGGGTGCGACCTTTCGCGAAGCGGTACGTTGCAGTTCGTCTAAGTATAGACCGCCATCGTCGCAACGTTATGAAGCCGTGATAGATTAAGTTCATCGCAATCAATTACGAATCGCCGCGCATGCCGGCGTGGGGCGCCCAAGGAGGCACTATGGAGTACGGATCGTTTCAGGCCGAGGAATTCGGCGACTTGCAGCGCCTGGTCGACGGACTGTTTTACGACCGCCACGCCATCGACCGCCTGGATCTGATCGTACAGGCCGAAATCTTGGACCTGGCGCCCGACCTCATGGAGATCGTGAATCTTTTGCCGCCCGGCTACTACGACCGCCAGTCACTTTGCGACCAGCTCAACTCCGCCTTGGCCGCCCACGGCTGGGGCGCCGTCTACGGAACGGTGGAATAAGCCTCGAGGCCGGCAATTTGGCCCGCTTCCCGACCTTGGCGAGGCTTGTTTTAGGGCTTGTGGCCAAAAAAGGGCAAATATGAGTACTGTTACCTTTTTAGTAGCAGCGATTTTTGGTCGAAATCGGCAAAACTCGACTTGAAACTTCCTAATCACCGTCAGCTAGCGCCAAATTGGAAGTCGATGGTCACTCATTAACGTACAGTTCTTATAACTTTGTTCATTATTTTCCGCACCTAAAATGATACGCCGTTTGTGACAGTACTCACAAACGGCGTTTTTTGACCACTGGCGTGTCTGGCAGGCGGCAAGCACCGCCAGAATCCGCATTTTAGACGCGCCTGAATCGGTTCTGGAGCCGGTTTTCGCGCTCTTACTCGTCTTTGGGCGAGGGATGCTTGCAGACCACGCTCATGTAGATCACGCCGAGCACGGCTGCGGTGACCGAACCGGCGAGAATAGCGGCCTTGGCTGCAAGAACCTCAAACTGGGCCGTCGGGAAGGCAAGGCCGCTGATGAGAATCGACATGGTAAAGCCGATACCGCCCAGAATGCCCACGCCGGCAATCATGTGCCAGTTGACATTGTGCGGCAGCTCGCAGGCCTTAAGCTTAACCAGGGCAAACGTCATACCAAAGATGCCGATCGGCTTGCCCAGCAGCATGCCAAAGTACACGCCGAGCGTCACCGGATCGGTGAGCAGCGTGCTCATGTCCACGCCCACTAAGCGAACCTGAGCGTTTACGAACGCAAAGATCGGCAGGATCACAAAGTTGACCGGCGTGGAGATCAGACGCTCCATGCGGATAAGCGGCGGGGTCACGCGGTGCATGACGCGCTCGACCTTGGTGGTCGAGACGGTAAAGTCATGCTGGCCCAGGATGTGTGCCTCATCATCGTAGCGGTCATCGAGCAGCGGCAGGCCCTCGCCCAGCCAATCGGTGAGGCTATCGAGCTTGACGCCACACTTGGCCGGGATGGTAAAGGCCAAGATGACGCCAGCGAGCGTGGCGTGCACACCGCTCTTAAACATGCAGAACCACAGCAGCAGACCCAGCACCGAATACGGGGCAAGGCGGTAATGCTGCGTCTTGTTGAGCCACACAAGCGCGCAGGTCACAACTGCAGCGGCGCCCAGCCAAAACGGGCTGGGGCTCTGGCCGTAGAAGATGGCGATGGCGGCGATGGAGATCAGGTCGTCGGCGATGGCGAGCGTCGAGAAGAACACGCGCACGCCGTTGGGCACGCGATTGCCCAAAAGCGACAGCACGCCCAGCGCAAAGGCAATATCGGTTGCCATGGGGATGGCCCAACCGTTGCGGGCGCCGGCATGGTTAAAGATCAGGTAGATGCAGGCGGGAACGACGACACCGCCCACGGCCGCCAGCATGGGAAGCATGGCCTGACGCGGATTCTTGAGCTCGCCGACCGTCATCTCGTACTTAAGCTCAATGCCCACCAACAAAAAGAAAATCGCCATGAGGAAGTCGTTGACGAAAAGCTCAACGGTGAGACCGGCCGTAAGGTTGCCCAGACCCACATACAGCGGGGTCTCCAAAAAGTGATGGATGGCCTCGTAGGCATCGGTATTGGCGCAAATGACGGCGGCGATGGCGGCGATGACCATAACCGCGGCGGAAATCGTGCCGTTCTCGGCGATGCGCTCCCAAATGTCGTGGTGCTCAAAACGCTTGCGCTCACGAACGTTGAACAGCTGCTCGGGTGCTGCCATGGGCGGCTCCTTTCACGGGATGGCTCCCGTCTTAAAAAAGCACGGCCCGCCCAAGTGGCGGCGCCGCGCTCTAACGTATTACGCTTGCATCTAGCCTACCCTGCACGACAAGCACGCAGGCGTGGCCGAAAAGCGGAACCACAGGTTGAACATTATTTGCTCAACGGCACGGGCACGCCTGTCCAAGAGACGACGCGGCGCCGTGCACAAAAAACGACCGGAGCGCGGGGCGTCCGCGATCCGGTCGTGGCGTTCGGTCAACTAAACCTAGCAGGCGGCCATGATGGGGGCAGCGACCTGCTTCTTACGGGAGAGGACGCCCGGCATCCAGACGCCGTCGTGCTCGTCGGCAATGCCCAGGCCCTTCTGAGCAGCCTCGGTCTCGCCCTCGAGCAGGACCTGCGAGCCCTCCTCCATGATGTCGGTGATGCACAGGACAATGCCGTCGGCACCCTTCTCGGCGGCGTAGGCGCGCATGGCCTCGCGAATCTCGTCGATCATGCCGAGTGCACGGGTCTTGTCGACGGTCTCGTACTGGCCGATGAGCAGCTTCTTGCCAGCGGGCTCGAACATCTTGATGTCGTTGCCGACCATCTCGGCTGCAGTGAAGGAGCCGGACGGACGGGTGAGGAAGACCTCCATGCCAAACTTAACCGGGTCGACGCCCACCTGCTCGCCGAGCTTGGCGGCGACGGCGCGGTCGACATCGGTGGTGGTGGGGCTCTTGAGCATGAGCGTGTCGGTCATCATGGCCGAGAGCAGCAGCTTGGCCTGGACGTCGGAAAGCTCAACGCCGAGCACGCCGGCGAGCTTGGTGACGATGGTGCAGCTGGAGCCCCAGGGCAGGCAGATGTAGTGCAGCGGGCCGGCGGTCTCGAAGTCGCCGATGCGGTGATGATCGACAACACCAAAGACCGTGGCGTCCTTAAGGCCGGCGACGGACTGGGCAGACTCGTTGTGGTCGGTGAGGACGACGAGCTGACCGGCCTCGACGGAATCAATCACGCGGGGCTCGGCAATGCCGGCGTCGGCGAGCAACTTGGCGGACTCGGCCGGAAGCTGACCAAGGGCGCAGGCCTCGTAGGTGTTGCCGGCATACTCAACCTGGTTGAGCAGCTGGGACAGGACGACGGCGCTCATGATGGCGTCGTTATCGGGGTTCTGGTGACCAAAGACAAGAACGTTTGCCATGGATATCCTCCACTTGATATGTGTACTTGGACGTAGCTATGGTAGCACGCCGATGCCGAGCCTTCGCAGACGGAAGGGCCACGGCATATTTTGGGGCGCAGGCACGGGGGCCAAGGCTATCCCTTTTGCACCATGTTGGTGCAAAGTAACCTGTCCCCCTTGCACCAACTATTTGCCGGCGGCGCGCAGGGCTACGTAGGCGGCACCGATGATGCCGGCGTCGTTTTCGAGCGAAGCGACCTTAATGGGCGTCTCGCGCGAGGCGGAAAGCGCGTACTGCTTAAAGTGCTCGCGGACCTTGTCGAGGTAGACATCGGCCGAGGCGGAGGCGCGGCCCTTCCGGGGGGAGCCGGCGGCGGGGGGGGGGGCCCCCCCGCCGATGAGGAACATCTCGGGATCAACCACGTTGGCGATAAGCGCCAGTGCGCGGCCGAGATAGTCGGCCATGGTATCGGCCGCGGCCAGCGCGAGCTTGTCGCCCTCGCGGCAGGCCTGGAACACGTCCTTGGAATCGGAGGGGCCGGTCAGCTCGATGGGCTCGACGCCCGCCTTTTCGCACTCGGCAAGGTAGTTGCTCACCACGCCGGTGGCGCTGGAATACTGTTCCAGATGGCCATGGCCGCCGCAGCCGCAGGGGCGCCCCCCCTCCGCCAACATTGCCCGACACCACGTCGCCGTTAACGATAACGCCGCCGCCCACGCCGGTACCGATGGTGACCATCACCACGTTCTGCACGCCCTTGGCAGAGCCGAGCCAGGCCTCGCCCATGGCAGCGGCGTTGGCATCGTTCTCGTACTTAACGACCGCGTCGGGGCAGTGCTCCTGAATGGCGACTCTCAGCTCGGGCAGGTTAATGGCAATGTTGGCCTTAACCTTGGCATCGCCCGATGCCGGGATGGGGCACGGAACGGCAAGGCCAATGCCCGCCACAAAGGCACGCGGAATCTGAGCCTTGGCGACCACCTGGTCGATAGCCTCGGTCACCGCGGCAAAGCCCGCAGCGTCGACGATAGGAGGCGTGGGCACGCTGGCCTTGGCCAGCAGGTTACCGTCCTCGTCGAACAGGCCCTCCTTAACTGAAGTGCCGCCGACGTCGATGCCGATGTAGTACTGTTTAGGTTCCATGGGAGCCCACCTTTCTCGTTTAAACATTGCCTGTATGGTACCGCTCCCAAGGCAAAAACCAGCCAAAAAGGGACAGGTTTGTTTTGGCAGGTTTTATCTGGGGAAACTCAAAGCATGAGATTCGGTTCGCTGGGCGGCAAAACGGCCCAACCCCATCTTCGAGCCGATCAATTTGCTCAATACCACATTATTCGAATGCATATTCATTTAGAGCGCTCTAGTTAATATAGAAAAGCGTTTTTTGATTATATCTTTCTCGAACTTTTCAAAACGCAATAGGGATGCTTAGGCGTGGACTATACTTTCTTCTGTACTCAATCAAGCCGGAAAGGAGGTTCCATGATTCCCAAATACGAGGCAATAGCTGCAGATATCCGTCGAAGCATCGAGGACGGCGCTCTAAAGCCGGGCGACAAGCTGCCCACCGTCGTTGAGTTCTGCGAGCTCTATAGCGTTTCCAAAATCACCGTCAAACGAGCTATTGAGCAGATTACCGATGAAGGTCTTGTTACCAGCCGGCGCGGATCGGGCACCTACGTTAAGGACACGGCGGGGCTTCCCGGCCAGGCGTTTTTCCAGGGCAAAAACGACCGCGCCCAAGGCTTTTCGTACGAGCATCGCGGGGAGAAAGTGACCTCGGTGGTCTACGATTTCTCGATCGTCAATCCGCCGGCAGAGGTTGCGACCCAGCTGGGAATGGCCGAAGACGACTTTGCCTATCACATCGTGCGCGTACGCGAGGTCGATGGTCAGCCCATCGTTATTGAGTACACCTATATGCCACTCGAGCTGATTCCGGGTCTTAAGAAAAAAGACCTGTACGCGTCGGTCTACAGCTTCATCCGCGAGCAGTGCGGGCTCAAGATCTCGAGTTTCCACCGTACCATTCGCGCCGTCGCGGCAACTGAGGAAGAGGCTGAGCGCCTGGATACCAAACCCGGCTCTCCCCTGCTCGAACTCAACCAGATTGGCTTCTTGGATAGCGGCACCGCGTTTGAATATTCTATCTCGCACAACGTAGGCGACCGCTTTGAGCTGCACAACGTAACGCTGGCCTAGTTTTGTAATCCGGTGGGTGCTCGTTTTGAGCTGTCTTACGCGGCACCCGCACAACCTTATGGGAGTATGCACATGTCCGATTTGATTAAACTCACGCCGATTTTCCACGAGAAGATCTGGGGCGGCCGCCAGCTCGAAACCGTATTTGGTTACGAAATTCCCGAGGGTCCCATCGGTGAGTGTTGGGCTATCTCGGCCCACCCCAACGGCGACTGCCAGATCGCGGAGGGCCCGTACGCCGGTCACACGCTTTCGTGGCTGTGGGCCGAGCACCGCGAGCTCTTTGGTAACTGCGAGGGCAAGGAGTTCCCGCTGCTCATTAAGATTCTAGACGCCAAGGACGACCTTTCGATCCAGATCCATCCCAATGACGAGTACGCCGCCGAGCACGAGAACGGCAGCCTGGGCAAAACCGAGTGCTGGTATGTACTGGACTGCGAGCCCGGCGCCACGATCATCGTCGGACAGCGCGCGCACGACCGCGCCGAGGCCGCGCGTATGATCGAGGACGGCCGCTGGGACGACATGCTCAACGTGCTGCCGATTCACAAGGGCGACTTTTTCCAGATTGATTCCGGTACCGTGCACGCCATCAAGACCGGCACGCTCATTTTGGAGACGCAGCAGTCGAGCGACGTGACGTATCGCCTGTACGACTACGACCGCCCCGGCACCGACGGCAAGCTGCGCCCGCTGCACATTGAGCAGAGCCTCGATTGCATCGACTTTAACGCGCAGGCTCCGACCGACGGCACGGTGACCGCGCCCGAGGTCGATGGCGTGACCGAGCTCGAGTCCAACCCCTGCTACACCGTCGATCGCGTGCGCGTCGACGGCAGCAAGACCCTCGAGCAGCGCTGGCCCTTCATGTGCCTGTCGGTCATCGACGGCGAAGGCACCGTCTGCGGCGACCCCGTCCACAAGGGCAGTCACCTGCTGGCACCCAGCACCGTCAGCTCCATTGACCTCGAAGGCAAGATGGAACTGATCATCAGCCACCTCTAGGTCGCACCAACAACCCAAACGCAACAAGGGGCTCCCCCGTCCATGTACGGGAGAGCCCCTACTCACATCTATTTTTCTATCAGCCCACCCGGCTCTCCAGACCAAAAAGCGAACGAGCAAAGCAACGTTCGCAAGCTGCGGGCCAAAACGCCGCAAGGAAGAGGGCACGCCGGGGGCTTTGGTCGATCGCGAGTTCCGCACGAGCCGGAGAGCACTTAATGTGCTCTCCGTGCGAGCAGGACTGTCCGAGCAGGTGACCAAAGCCCCCGGCGCGCCCGGTCAACCTTGCAGTTAGGAATTCAGCTTGACGATAGGCGCAAAGCCCTTCATGAGCTTTTTGGTCTGGCCGGTCTTTTCGAATTGAACCTCGATCATGTCTCCGGCGACCGAGATCACGGTGCCCGTACCAAAGGTCTTGTGGCTCACGGTATCGCCCGCGGCAAAGTCCTGCGATGCACTGGCGCGATCGACCTTGCGCTCCACCGTCGGCGACACCTTAGATGACGGCTTTTTGGCTCGCGGCGCGCCCGAGCCAAAGGTCGAGGCAACACGGCCGGCGTCGGGCGAAACCCCACGATGGCGCTCGGTCCCGTAACTGCTGCCGCCAAAGAAATCGTCGAAGCTCGACCCGCCGCGCGAGCCAGAGCCGCCCGTCGAGCGCGTATGCGAACCGAACACCTTGCCGCCGTACATATCCGAGCCCATGCCCGATCCAAAGGTGCCGTGACGGTCGCCGCGCTTCTCCCAGCCCGTGCCCTCAAAACCGGCAGAACCGATGCCGCTAAACTCGATATCCTCAAACGGAATCTCGTTGAGGAAGCGCGAGCGCGGATTGGCAGAGGTCGAGCCGTAGGTGCGACGCGTGGCCGCATAGGTCAGGAACAGGCGCTTACGGGCACGCGTGATGGCGACGTAGGCCAGGCGACGCTCCTCCTCGAGCTTGCCCGGATCATCGCTGCCGCCAAAGTCATGCACGTGTGGGAAGATGCCCTCCTCCATACCGGCCACGAACACCGCCGGGAACTCCAGGCCCTTGGCGGAGTGGATGGTCATCATGGTGATGGCATGCGTCTCGCCGGCCAGGGAATCCAAGTCGGAGCGCAGGGCCAGCCAATCCGCCCGGCGTAGGGAAGACAGGGGGGCGGGCGGCCCCAGCCACTCCCTGAGTGCCGGCAGCGCCTTACAGGTGAGCGGACCGTAGGTGCGCTCGATCTCGTCGGCATGCACGGCGCCCGCCGGTAGCTCTGTTGGCACGGCATACGCGTTGCCCGCGATGGCGGCGGCCAGGGCATCCTGCGGCGAGAGCGACGGGGCGGCTAGGCTATCGAGCGGATTGGAGCCCGCGGCGTCGCGAGCACCGACGAGCGCCTCAAACGAAGACGCGGGCGCGGACGGCCCTGGCTCGGGCGCAGGCGCGCTCACCACAACGGGCTCGGGCTCGGCACTGGCGGGCACATCGGCAACACCGGCTGCACGCAGCTCTTCCAAGCTCTCGAGCGTGCCCTCGATATCCTCGTGCGTCTCCTCAAATTCGGCGGCGACGCCCAGGAATTCCTGGATGTTCTCGGCGCGGCTCTCGGACTCCATGGTGCCCTCGGCGCGAAACGCCTGCAGCAGGCCCGTCTTATCGACAATCATCTCGACGACGTCCTTGAGCTCGCCGTCCATGCGGCGGCCCTCGCGCACCAGCGCCACAAAACTCGACAGGCCGTTGCGCACCTTGGCACTAAACATGCCCGTCTCGGCTGTTGCGATCTCACAGGCCTGGAAGAACGAGCAACGGTTGTCGCGCGCCAGCTGCTCAATCTTTTGGATCGAAGTGGAGCCGATGCCGCGGCGCGGCGTGTTGATGACGCGCTTGACGCTCATCTCGTCGGCCGGGTTCACGATCATCTTGAGGTAGGCCATGACATCGCGGATCTCGGCGCGGTCGAAGAATCGCGTGCCGCCCACGATCTTGTAGGGCACGCCCGCGCGCAGGAACATATCTTCGAGGATACGCGACTGGGCGTTGGTGCGGTAGAACACGGCGATATCGTCGTAGCTCGTGCCTTTGGCATGCAGCTTCTCGATCTCGCCGGCAATCCAGCGGCCCTCGTCGCGCTCGTCGCTCGCCTGGAAGGCCTGGATCTTCTCACCATCGCCCTCGGCCGTAAACAGGCGCTTGTCCTTGCGCTGCGAGTTGTGACGCACCACGGCGTTGGCGGCGCTCAGGATATGACCCGTAGAGCGATAGTTCTGCTCCAGCTTGACGGTCTTGCAGTTTTTAAAGTCCTGCTCAAAGTCCAGGATGTTGGTGATGTCGGCGCCACGCCAGCTATAAATGGACTGGTCGTCGTCGCCCACGACCATGAGGTTTTGGTACTTGGCGGCCAGCAGGTTGGCGATTTCGTACTGGACGTGGTTGGTGTCCTGATACTCGTCGACGCTAATGTAGCGGAAGCGCTCTTGGTACTTGTCGAGCACCTCGGGGCGGGTGCGCAGTAGCTCGAGCGTGCGCACGAGCAGGTCGTCGAAGTCCATCGCGTTGGCGGCACGCAGGCGGCACTCCAGCTCCAGGTAGACTTGCGCGGCCTTTTTGTCGTTGGGGCTATCGGCGCTCTTGAGCATGTCCTCGGGCCCGATCATGGCGTTTTTGGTCGAGCTGATCTTGCTGCGGATCATGTTGATGGGGAACTGCTTTTGCTCAATGCCGAGCGCCTGCATAATGTCACGCACCATGCGCTTTGAGTCATCGTCATCGTAGATGGTGAACTGGCCGGTGTAGCCCAGCAGGTCGGCGTCCTCGCGCAGCATGCGCACGCACATGGCATGGAAGGTGCACACCCACATGCCGCGGGTGCCGCTGGGAATGAGTGCCGCCAGACGCTCGCGCATCTCAGCAGCGGCCTTGTTGGTAAACGTGATGGCAAGAACCTGCCAAGGCTTAACACCCAGGTCGCCGAGCATATGTGCGATGCGGAAGGTCAAGACGCGGGTCTTGCCCGAGCCGGCGCCGGCGAGCACCAGCAACGGGCCCTCGGTGGACAGGACCGCCTCGCGCTGGGCGGGATTAAGGCTGTCGATGTCGACGAGCGGCTTGGCGGGCTTGGGCGCCGGCGCGGGAGCGTCGTAGATGTCGAGCGGAACGAGCTCGGGCTCCGGCGCAGCGGGGGCGGTGTATGCATCGAGCGGCACGGGTTCCGGCGCGGGCGGCACGGGCACCGCGGCGTTCTTTTCCCAGGGCAAGGGCTGGGTCATGGGCGACTCCTCATCTGACAGACGGCGCGCCTGCGGGCAGCGCCATAGTTTGAGCCGTACCAGTATACCGAGCCGCGCGGACACCGACGCAAATCACACCACGACTCCGTGCGTCACCGTCAGGCGCGCCCCAGCGGATTTGGCGCAATGGGTTCAGGTTACTTTGCACCAATCTATTGACAATCACGAAACTGCCGATGTCATGGCAGCAGCAGCGAGCGACGGTCAGGGCGAACAAATTGGCATGAAAAGGGGGCGGCATAGACTTTTTGGTCATGCCACCCCCTTTGAATGACAAGTTGTCGCCCTGGCCGCCGCGCAGCGTCGACTAAGTTAGAGGCCGAGCATCGGCTCCAGAACGAAGAAGTATGCGAGCACTACGATGCCCAGGATGATGCGGTAAACACCGAAGCACTTAAAGTCGTGACGGCGGACGAAGCCCATGAGCCACTTGATGGCGATGAGCGAAACCACAAAGGCAACAACGCAGCCCACGCCCAAGATAGCGATCTCGTTGGTGCCGAACGTGCCGCCCTTAATAAAGTACTTGACCAGCTTGAGCGCACTCGCGCCAAACATGACAGGGATGGCCAGGAAGAACGTGAACTTGGACGCCACCGAACGCGTGCAGCCCAGCAGCAGGCCGCCGATGATGGTAGAACCGGAGCGAGACGTACCAGGCACCAGCGAAAGCACCTGGAAGCAGCCGATACCCAGCGCAGTCTTCCACCTCAGGTCCTCGAGCGTGGCGATGGAGCCAAAGTCCAGGTTCTCGTCATCGTCCTCATCCTCAGCGGTAGCCGTGGCGGGCGCCGCAAAGTGCGCACCGGCGGGACGTCCACCCGACACCACAGCACGCGAACCAAACGAACCGGCAACGGCCATTTCCTCGCGCTTGTTTGCGCGCCAGTTCTCGATCACGATAAACAGCACGCCGTACACAATGAGCGCCAGCGCCACGACGGGAGCATTGTAGAAATGCTCCTCCATCCAGTCGTTGAGCGGCAGGCCGATCGCCGCCGCAGGAATGCAACCGAGCACAATCTTGCCCCACAGCACCCAGGTGTCGCGACGGCCCTCCTTGCCCTTGCTGGGCGAGAACGGATTGAGTTCATGGAAGAACAGCGCGCAGACGGCCAGAATGGCGCCGAGCTGAATCACGACCAGGAACATATTCCAGAACGTCTCGCTCACGTTCATCTTGACGAACTCGTCCACCAAGATCATGTGACCCGTCGACGAAACGGGCAGCCATTCGGTGATGCCCTCGACCAGGCCCATGAAGGCAGATTTTAGAAGCTCGATAATATCCAAAGGGACCCCCTCGTTAGACACCCGCCGGTAGATGTTCTGCGGACGATGCGGGCGATGTCCCATTATCAACCGTTGGCGGTGCGACCGCGCCTACCCTTACCAAAAAACTCGCCCGTTCACAGAATTGCGAGCAGTTAAACCGAAATCCTTGGGTATAACTGCAACAAGATAAAGTGTCCGGCGGTCAACGCACCCGCGCCCGCCCGACGCACGAGCCCCGCGCCCGTGCGATAGACCAAGGAGGAAACCATGAACGAGGGCTACACCAAGGTATTTGTTTCACTCGACGGTACTGAGCAGCAGGATTTTGTGCTCGCACGCGCCATCAAGGTCGCCGCGAACAACGGCGCCAAGCTGATTATCGGCCACGTTATCGATTCCACGGCACTCGAGAGCGCCGGCTCCTATCCGGTCGACCTGGTCAACGGCCTAGAGGAGGCATTTAAGAACTCCATCGCCAAGCAGCTCGAAGAGGCCAAGGCCAATCCCGACATTCCCGAGGTCGAGGTCATGATTCGCGCCGGCCGCATTCGCGAGACGCTCAAGGACGAGATGCTCGACGTGGTTAAGCCCGACCTGGTGCTCTGCGGCGCCCGCGGCCTGTCCTCGATCAAGTATGCGCTGCTGGGTTCAATTTCGACGTTCCTGCTGCGCAATACGGACTGCGACATTTTGGTCGTGAAGTAGGTTCCTTCCCGTCGGCGCAAGGCCTGCGGGGTTATCACGCCGACGTCCTCGCCGCTTCGCGGCTGCGGGATGTCGGCTTAGATAACCCCTCCCGGCCTTGCGCCTTCGTCACCATACTTCAACGAGTTGGCTGATAAAAAATGGCGTGCCGCCCCGTTTGGGGTGGCACGTTATGTTTGGGCTGCACGTTTTTGTTTGGGTGGGCGTCTGCCGCGTGCGTTACTCGAAATATTGGAACTTGTTGGTCGAGAAGGCGAATGTTACGACGAAGCCTTCGCCCGGCTCCGATGCCGCGGTGACGTCGATGCCCATCTTGGAGCACAGGCGCGCCACCAGGTAGAGGCCGATGCCCGTTGCGCGCTTGGTGGTGCGGCCGTTGTCGCCGGTAAAACCCTTCTCGAACACGCGCGGCAGGGCGGCCGCGCTCACGCCGCCGCCGGTTCATCGCGGC
>URNQ01000025.1 GCA_900549245.1 uncultured Collinsella sp. | reverse complement strand
CTGGGCGGCCGCGCCACCGTGGGCAAGAACTGCCACATCGGCGCCGGCACCGTGCTGGCAGGCGTCGTAGAGCCCGCCAGCGCCACGCCCGTCATCATCGAGGACGATGTCATGATCGGCGCCAACGCCGTGGTCCTGGAGGGCGTGCACGTAGGCAAGGGCGCTGTCGTTGCCGCCGGCGCCGTGTGCGTCGAGGACGTCCCCGCCGGTGCCGTCGTGGCCGGTGTCCCCGCCCGCGTCATCAAGATGCGCGACGAGAAGACCGACAGCAAGACCGGTCTCGAAGAGGGCTTACGCCAGCTCTAAGGTTACGCGGTTTTACCAAACCGCGTAACTAGTCGACGCTGCAAACGACCCAGAGCGGCAATCTGACGTTCAATCGTCGGGCATGACCAGAAGGTCAATGCCCTCCTCTTTCACGTCATCTTGCTCGCTCTGGGTCGTTTTCGCTGACGTATGCTCATCCTGAGGGGCAATGTCAGCAACCAAGCCGAAAACAAAAAAGGCCGAAGCCCCATCGGGGCTTCGGCCTTCATCATCTCAGGGTTCCGTCGTATTCAACCATGGCGGGTCGCTTTGACAGGCGCCCTGCGGCCGTCTTATAGACCTCGGAACGGTCGCGCCGCCCTATTGCCACGATCTCGGCAATCTCAACCGTTCCGTCCTCCCGGATTCGAAAAACCATTCGGAGTCCTGCATTCCGCCATTTGATCTTTTTGCAGCCGGCAAGCTCGCCGTGAAGCGGCGTTCCAATTTCATCAGCGCGCGTCTTTAATTTCGCGACTGCAATACGGACGAGTCTTCGCTGAGATCCATCTAGTTTTTGATATTCCTTCTCGACGTCTCGGTTCAAAAAGCCGACGACAAAAAGCCCACTCATTCGAAAAGATCCTCATCGGGGATCGCGTCCGGATCCATCGATTCAAACTCCGCGAGCTCCTCGGTAGTTAGGGCGTCCTCAAACGGAACAAATTCATGCGGACCATGCTTGACTCGATCCGCAGCGATGCGATTTATCTCAAGTTCGTGCAGATACTGCAGCGCGCCGTACATTTCCTCATAGGCGGCATAGTCGATAATCACGGTATCGATATCGTTATGATCGGCAATGAACTGTGGTGCGCGTTTTGCGCGTTTACGAATGGCAGATAAAGACTTGCTTGCTTCGGTAGCCGAAACAACCTGGTCTTTTGTAAACACCGGTTTTTCCAGAACAAGTGGGGACATTTTGACCTCCAAAATATAATCTGGATTATATTTCAAAGTATACTTCAAAATATAATCCAGACTTTTATTCGAAAGAAAAAAGCCCTATCGATTCTCGATGCTGCCGATATTCTTGAGCTCGATGGAGATGAGGCCGTTGGGCTCGTTGACGAACTCGATGTACTCGGAGTTCGAACCCATCTCGGCCGGAAAGCTGATCTCGATGCCCGTATCGGTACGAATCTTATGATTGCGCACGGCCGCGCGCTCGACCTGCTTGCGCTCCACGGGAACGCGCTCAGGAACCTTTTCCTCGGTCAGTGCCGCGCGCACGCTTTCCTTGATGACCGGCTCGTCCTCAAAGACCTCATCGACGATATCCCAAGGCGGCAGCTCCTCGTCATCCTCAACCTTCTCGGCCACAGCAGCCTTAACCTTGGCGAGCGCTACGGCCGTATTGGCACCGTACTCCTCGGCGACTTCCTCGACCACGCGCGTCACGGTGTCGATGACCTCCTTGCCCGATACGCCCGTGTCGCATTGCAGCAGGCCATCGGGGATAAGCATGCGGTCCTCGCCGGCGATCTTACGCTTCTTGTCCACGTAACCGATCTCCATGGTGCTCGCGCGCACGATGGCATAGCTTGGCACCTTTTGCGAGGGGTTTGGCAGAATAGCGTAGTGGCGCGCGATGTCGTTGCGAACCTCGCCCTCTTCGCGACCCACCTCATGCATAAAAGCCTGCTTGGAGCCCAGCAGCATCACGGCAAACCAGCGGGCATCCTCATCGTCGTCAAAATCGGCCACGAGCACGTCGGTGGACTCGGCTTTCTCGGCCTTGGTGAGTTCGGAAGAGATGAACTCCGCAATCTGCTGAGACAGGTCCACGAATTCGCGCTCGCCAAAGAAATAGCCCTTGAGCTCGCCGCCAAACGCAGAGTTCTCGGCAAACGTGGCGCGTTTATTGTCGGCCGAGGTACGCGCGCGGCGCAGATGCGTGGTCACGAAGTTGCGCACGGTACGGCTCTCGATATCGAGCTCGCGCTGGCTCATGACGTTGACGGCAGAGTCAAAGTCCAGGATATGCAGAATCGCGTGATTGATTTTCATATACGGCATTCCGTTCTAGATCGAATTGAGCACGAATCAGTATAGCGGTCGAGCCCGCCCCGGGTGCATCGAAGAATGGTGCATCGGTGACAGGTTGCTTTGCACCAATGGCTAGCGCAGGAGCTCGGACTGCCAAGCCTCGAGCTGTTCTGCCAAACTCTTGCCGGCAGCGGGCATGTCGATCTGGGGTCGTTTGGGCAGCAGCGCACATTTTAGGATTGCCGCGATGGTCTGCGAGACAAAGCGTCGCGTATCCTTGTCAAAGCCTTGCGCAGCCTGGAGCATCACGGGCAGGCTCTCGCGCAGATTCCCAGCGATATCCGCAAACCGCTCAGCACCCGTAGCCTCAAACACGGAGAACAACGCATCTACAAAACGCTCGCGCTCGCTAGGCGACACTGCAAGCAGCATCTCGCGAATGGAGCCATCAACGTATCGAGCACCGGCGGACAGGCGCTCACAGTACACGAAGTCGCGACCATCAACCACCCAGCTAAAGGGATTGTGCTGCAGCAGGCTGAACTCGGTGCTCTCAACGATGGCATAGTCCTCCTGTGTCTCGAACATCATGCCAAAGATCGACGACCGAGGTAGCGTCTTGTCGATTCGACCGGAAAGATCGGCAAAGGCATTGCCGTTCAGAAACTCCTCGACGAAGCCCGGACCATCATGGGAATACGCCCGTTCGATTCGCCCACGGGCGACATCGGAGCACATCGCCGCACCGTACACCGCAAGGTTTCCACCCTTGGAATGACCTCCGCACAAAAGCGGCCCGTCAATCGCATCCGCTGCCTCGTCCACATAACGCGCCGCGGATTCCTGGGCCGGCACAGGACACCGGAACGCCATGTTAAAGTCCTCTTTCCAGCCCACAATCGTGCTGTCGGTCCCCCGGAAGGAAAGATAGCTAAACCCCGCCGGAAACCGGAACGCCATGGCTGCAAACTGCTCCGTCATCGCAACATCGTTCACGGCGCGATAGCCGCAAATGTGCACACCGCGGTATCTGGGATTTGCTGCCACCGCCTCCAGCAGGGCGCGGCTACCCTCCGGGTTCCACAGGTCGCCAATCATGGACTTGTAACACTCGGCGCGCAGCAGCTCGCGCACATCAAGCCCCTGCCAGCCCTCAAGCTCTGGCATGTCCTGCGGCAGGCGCAAATACGACAACCAGGCAAAGACCAGACTGTCCACCGCGCAGAACGGCCGCTCCTCAAACGGATCAAACGCCGTCTGGGCATAGGACAAAAAATTAGGCGAATCCGACATGGCCCTCCCATCAACTATGGCGCATCGGGATGGAGTGTTGGGATCAGGTTACTTTGCACCAAAAAGGCGCCCGGGCCGTGTGGACCCGGACGCCTTCATTGTAGCTTTTCGCTCTAGCGAGCTTGATTTAGCAGGAGAAGTCGACGCTGTCGATGATGTCCTTAAGGGCCTTTGCAGAGACGGTGAGCTCATGCTGCTCGTCATCGTTCAGCGGCACGGGGACGCGACAGACAACGCCGTCGCGGCCAACGACGGTCGGCATGGAGATGGCCAGATCGGACAGGCCGTACTCGCCCACCATGAGTGAGGAGACAGGCAGAACGGTCTGCTCATCGCGCATGACGGCAGTGCAGATGCGCTTGACGGCCATAGCGACACCGTAGTAGGTGGCGTGCTTCTTCTCGATGATGGTGTAGGCGGAGTTCTTGACGTCCTCGGCGATGCGCTTCTCGGCGGCCTCATGCTCCAGGTGGCCGTGAAGCTCGCAGAAGGTGTTCAGCGGCACGCCGGCAACCTGAGCGCTGGACCAAGCGACGAACTCGGAGTCACCATGCTCGCCCATGACATAGGCCTGAACGTCACGCGGGTCAACCTCGACGTGAGCGCCGAGCATCTGCTGCAGACGGCCGGTGTCGAGCACGGTGCCGGAGCCGATGACATGGCCCTCGGGCAGACCGGACATCTTGATGGCGGCGTATGTCAGAACGTCGACCGGGTTGGAGACGACTAGCAGAATGCCGTCGAAGCCAGACTTCTTAATCTCGGGAATAATGGACTTAAAGATGCTGACGTTCTTATTGACCAGGTCCAGGCGGGTCTCACCGGGCTTCTGGGCAGCGCCAGCGGTGACGACGATCATGGCGGCGTCGGCGACATCGGAGTAATCGCCGGCGTAGATCTTCATCGGCTCGGCAAACGTCATGCCGTGCGCGATATCCAGGGCCTCACCCTCGGCGCGGTTCTTGTCCACGTCGATGAGGACCATCTCGGAGAACAGACCGCTCTGCATCAACGCGAACGCCGACGACGAACCGACGAAACCACAGCCGACAATAGCGACCTTCTTCTCGTTAACCATTAGAAACTCCCATCTCTCTCTCCACAAACAAGCCGCCCGGGAACGACCCGAGCGGCTTGCCGTAATCCCAATACATCCAATCGGGACTTTGATTATGCTCCTATTCGCAGCCAAATATCGACCGTTTACCGAAATTATTTGCAGGATTCGTAAAATAACTGCACGAAATCGGTTTCGAGCTATTGACGAGCCGAAACAACTTTCTAATACAGGCCCGCCTCGCGAATGGCCTCGACAGCCAAAGCGATCTGATCGGGCGGCAGGACCAGTGCCATACGCACGTGCCCCTCGCCCGAAGGGCCAAAGCTCGCGCCCGGCGTCACCACAACGCCGGCCTTCTCCATGAGCTCCTCGCAAAACGCCATGGAATCGGTGCGACCACCGGGAAGCTTGGCCCACACAAACATAGAACCATGCGCGTTGGGACGCTCCCAGCCCAGGCCCTCAAGACCGTCGCACAGGGCATCGCGACGCTCCTGGTACTTCAGACGCTGCGCCTCGACCTCATCGCGCGGTCCATTAAGGCACGCGATGGCGGCCTTCTGGATCGGGAAGAACATGCCAAAGTCGATCTGGCTGCGCAGCTTGGCAAAGGCCGAGACCACATCCTCGCGACCGACCAAAAAGCCGATGCGGGCACCGGTGACGTTAAACGACTTGGAAAGCGAGAAGAACTCCACGCCCACCTCGAGCGCACCGGGATACTGCAAGAAGCTGCCGCCGGGCTCGCCGTCAAACACGATGTCGGAGTACGCGTTGTCATGGACGATGAGTAGGTCGTGCTCGCGGGCGAAAGCGATGATCTCCTCGTAGACCTCGGGCGTGCCCACCGAACCCACCGGGTTCGCGGGCAGCGACACGATCATGTACTTGGCACGATCGGCCACCTCGGGATCGATACCCGCCACATAGGGCAGGTAATTGTGCTCGGCAACCAGCGGATAGTACTCGAGCTTGGCATCGGCAATCTTGGCACCCGCCTCAAAGACCGGGTAGCACGGATCGGGAACCAGAATGGTGTCACCCGGATCGAGCAGGGCCAGGCCCAAATGACCCACGCCCTCCTGCGTGCCGTTGCACGACTGCACCATGGACGGCGTAATGCCCGAAACGCCAAAGCGGCGCTCATAGTAATCGCACACGGCTTGCTTGAGTTCGGGCAGGTCACGCAGGGCATACTTCCACATCTCGGGATCTTGGGCCGCCTGCGTGAGCGCCTCGACCACGTGGTCGTACGGCTTAAAGTCGGGCGTGCCCACGCTCATGTTGTAAATGGTCTTGCCCTGAGCCTTCAGCGCGAGAAGCTTGTTGTTGAGCGAGGCGAAGACCTCCGCGCCAAAGCGGTCGAGACGCTGCGATGCCTGCATGGTGCCACCTTTCGATATAAAAAACGCGGCGCTCCGACAAGAGCGCCGCGCGATACGGGCCATCAGATTGCAAAAGTGTAACGCTTGCAACCCCCGTATTGGTTCAATTTAGCCAACCTTAGTCAATTGCATTGAGCGCGTCGATCTGCGCAAGCCACAAACGCGAGCTGGCGTCACTCGGCATGCGCCAATCGCCGCGCGGGCTGAGCGTCACCGAGCCCACCTTGGGACCATCGGGCAGGCAGCTGCGCTTAAACTGCTGGGCAAAGAAACGACGGTAGAACGTACGCAACCACGTGTGGACGGTCTCGGCGTCGTAGACGCCCTCGAAGCTCTTGAGCGCCATGCGGTAGATCTTGCCCGGCTCAAAGCCAAAACGCAGCAGGTAGTAGAGGAAGTAGTCGTGCAGCTCGTACGGGCCCACCAAATCCTCAGTCTTCTGCGCAATCTCGCCGTCGCCCGTGGGCGGCAGAAGCTCGGGGGACACCGGCGTATCGAGGATATCGAGCAAAACCTCGGCAATGCGCCCGCCAAAGACATCAGCGGCATAGCGCACCAAGTGACGCACAAGCGTCTTGGGCACGCTCGCGTTGACGGCGTACATGCTCATATGGTCGCCGTTATAGGTAGCCCAGCCGAGCGCCAGCTCCGACAGGTCGCCGGTGCCGATGACAAAGCCGCCGGCCTGGTTGGCCAAGTCCATCAGAATCTGCGTACGCTCGCGGGCCTGGCTGTTCTCGTAGGTCACGTCCTGCACGGCTGGATCGTGCTCAATGTCCTTGAAGTGCTGTTCCACAGCCGCGTGGATCGAAACCTCGCGGAAACTCACGCCCAGGTCGCGAGCGAGCGACTCGGCATTCGACTTGGTGCGATGCGTCGTACCGAAGCCAGGCATGGACACGGCTGTGATACCAGTGCGCGGCAGCCCCAGTGCATCGAAGGCACGCACGGTTACAAGCAGTGCCAGCGTGGAGTCCAAGCCGCCCGAAAGGCCGATGACCGCAGCCTTGGTACCCGTATGGGCAAGGCGGGCCTTGAGGCCGGCGGTCTGCAGATTGAGAATAGTCTCGCAGCGCTCGGCCAGATCACCGTGGTCGGCCGGCACAAAAGGCGCGCGAGGGAAAACGCGGTCGATGTCGCAGGCGTTGCGCAGAACAGGTTCGTCTGCCAGCACGCCCTCAAAAGAGAACTCAACGGTCGTGGCCTCCGGCGCATCGTCCGCGCGCGTCCACGTCGTCGAGCGACGGCGCTCGGCAACCAGGCGGTCAAGGTCAACGTCGGCGACGGCCATATCGCAAGTGAGGAGCTTCGTCGCGGCGAGCTTCGAACCGTTTTCGTAGACGAGGTTCTCGCCCGCAAAGACCATGTCGGTCGTGGACTCGCCCTCGCTCGCATCTGCATAGGCATAGGCGCAGTACAGGCGTGCGCTCTGATTGGAGATGAGACTGCGGCGATAGTCTGCCTTACCGATAATCTCGTCCGAGGCCGACGGGTTGAGGATCACCGTCGCACCGGCAAGCGCCATTTCGGTCGAAGGAGGCGCCGGCACCCACAGATCCTCGCAGACCTCAACGCCCAACACCAGGTCCTCGGCGCCCTCATCACAGCAGCGGTAGACAAGCCCCGAACCCAGCGGAACCGGACCCTGACCGGCAAACTCGACCCACACGGGATCCGCAGGCGCCGGAGCAAACCAACGGCGCTCATAGAACTCGCCATAGTTGGGCAGATACTTCTTGGCCGTAAGGCCCAAAAGCTCGCCCGCGCAGCACACGGCGGCGCAGTTGTAGATATTCTCGGCAACTGCAACGGGAAGACCGATGGTAAAGACAATCGGCAGCTCACGAGTCTCATCAAGGATATGCACCAAAGCAGCCTCGCAGGCATGCAGTAATGTGCGGTTATGGAACAGATCGGCCGCGGTATAGCCGCATAAGTTGAGCTCGGGCAGCACCAGAGCACGAACGCCGCGCTCGACAGCCGCGCGAACAGCCGCTAACGCAACCTCGGCATTGCCCTCGACATCGGCCACGCGAATCTTGGGCGAGGCCGCCGCCACACGCAAAAAGCCATCGTTCTTATTAGCCGAAACGCAGCATTGCCTTGTTGATCTGGACACTGGAGCCCCTTCTACCCTGAGATTCAGTCTAACGGACGTTCACATATCTCTAACTAGCCAAAGCAACCTCCCAGTTTACTGAGAGGCCAACCTGTGCTAAGAGCATGTATTTCAAAAATATCTTTAATTAAAAAAGGAGAAATCGATAATCGACTTCTCCTTTAAGCGAGGCAAGTAAATTCCGAAACTAATGGCAGAATTTATCCATGTAGTCCTCAAAGTCGAACACTTCTACCACGACGCCCTCTTCCTGAGACTCTTTCAGTTGCTCCAAGAGATCTTTATTAATAACGTCCATGCAGAAACCTCCTCTATCTAATCAATTGTAGTATATCTGCTTTCATGCAATTATCAACCAACTTGTTTAATTGCTCCTCGTTTGTCGATAGTCCCTCTTTTTTCAAAATGTCGCGCACCTCGTTCTTAGTAATCGGCTTTTCAAACAACGAAAGCAAAGCGAACGAAAAATCATTAACCGCACACATTCTATGGGTGGCACAACTCAGCAGTACTCTTAACCCCTCTTTTGAGCGTCCGACTTCTTTAACAAACGAACTTTTAACCAATTGAAAACCATTATCGTGCATTACATAATCGGCATCGATATTTGTATTCAGCAATCCATAATGCAACAGTTCTTCTATCGCCCTTGTCAGCTCGAGGTCGCCCTGATCAAGAATAAGAGAAATGCTACAATCGGCCTCCAATAAACGGGCCAACTTAAGGTATACCAACTGGGAAACAGCATAGACATGATGGTATTCAGAATTATAGAAGTAGGCAAATGGCTCAACGAGCACGACAGAGGTCTTGGAATCCAGCCAGATTCGATCAGCTGGATTTAGACTAGTTAGCCGTCGCTTTACTTTGGTCAAATGACCCTTATACCTGACAGCGTGAATAGAATCTAGGATCCAGGTCACCTCTGAAATATGAAGCCGCTGGGGCAAGTCAATTGTGTCGCTACCGTTTATGACCTCTTGCATATAAAAATCAATATGATGCTCATCAGATAAGGATTTTGCTTCATTTAAAGTTAAACCAGTGCCTGAAACATAATCCACTTCGAGGCGCAAATCCTCATATTGGGACTTCGGCATTACAGAGACACCATACTTATCGGGATGATTCCAAACATCCGACCCCATAACGAGACCAAAATTCGTAAATCCTCTCGTGGAATATGGAACACCACATACCTGTTTTGAATAATTCAAAACATTCTCTGTATAAGCTAAGGTGTTCAGAGCCTCTTCTTTAGTTTCGGTCGGAAAGCCAATCATAAAGAATAGATGAACAGGAATACCCGCATTGAGACAATCATGGATATTGCGATCAATCCAATCAACTCTCGTGTTCTTCTTCATTAGATCAAGAACTCTTTGGTTGTATGACTCGAGGCCAAACTGAATCTGCCTACATCCACTTTGGTATATCTTGTTGAAAACGTCTGTACTTAGGGTTGGAGAGAACCTCGTTTCTCCATGCCAGAAAAACGTTTTTCCCGATGCGTTTATTTCATCCGCGAGTTGCTCCATTCTTTTGCCTTCGAATGTTTCATCCACAAAAGAGAAAACTCTCGTGCCGTATTTTTCATTTAACCGACACATTATTTCAAATACTCTCGATATAGGCATCTTTCGGTAACAACCACCGGTAGCACCGGGAATGGTGCAGAAGGCGCAATGATTAAAACACTGCCTAGAGGAATAAACCGGCAATATTAACTCAGGCATGAAGTATTTAGAAAGGGCGAAGCCATCGAAATCGGGAACTGTATCGTTGATAAATGTTTGCTCAATCCGATGGTTTTTATATATCTTTCCACCTTTAGCATGGCAAAGGTTTGGAACACAGTCGAGATTGTCATCACCAGAGTCAAGAGCCTCAAGAAGACGTGCAAGCGGCTCTTCGCCGTCATACATCATTATCGAATCAATGTATTCAAAAAAGGGATGCCATTCTTTCATGCAGTCATCTGCTAAACGAGTAATGTAATTGCCGCCCAATGAGACGTGTTTAACAGATGGACATTCTTCTTTAATCAGTTTCGCTAACGTAACTGCAGAAATCAATTGGAAACAGCCGCTCACCGAAATCCCAATAAACTCGATTTTTTCCCTCTGAATACGCTTAAGAAAGGCAGTTTCATAGAAGGAAATAAACGGATTATGCAGGGTATCCGCAAGCGATTTCATTATTTCTGGTGTCGAATAATAATCATAGGGCAGATCTATGGAGTTGAACGTGTATTTAACTCCATATGAGACGTGATTTATGATATAGAGTGCATTTCTAAAAATGTTTTCAGCATATTGTCTTTCTTTCAGATCGAAGTATCTCTTCGATCTGAAAATATCTTTTGCCTCGTCAACATTAAGTGCTGACTTTTGTATCAACTCGATTGTTAATTGAACATTCGAACTAAACGAATCCTTTGATTCCCGATACCTTTTACAGCACTCTTCGACATGTCTAAAAGATAGGAGGTCATCGTAAAATTCCACGTTTAAGTCAACAATGTCAACTTTGTATTGTTCAACCTCTTGAAGATATGACTTCAAAACAGGCAAGGCAAGATACGGCCCCACTGGACTCCATCCTGGGGGAAATACTAAAAGCGTTTTAGGCATATCAACGTCACATCTTTCGCAAATAATTCAATTGAAACACAACTACCATCATAATTGAAAATACACCAAGTCCTGTAACGAGAATTGAGAACATCGCGATGCTCGTGAACAGCGAAACAAGGAGTGTTGAAATAACAACAGCAACCGATTGCAAAGACTCCCTAATTGAAAACAGGCCTATCGATTCAGATCCGTCTCTCGCCAAATCCTGCAGCGATGTTATGAGAAGCACATCTTGAATGGCGTTTCCGGCACCGACGATAAAAAGGAAAATAAACGATATCCCAGACGCATAGCGATAGCCAAACGCCAGATACGCACCGAGCGCAAGATACGTCACAAAACAATATGATTTAACGCAATCGGAACCACTGATTAAACGACCATATATTGTATTTCCGAACAACAGTCCGATTGTAAGACTGCTCTGAAGGAATCCGTATTGTATCGATGACGAGTCAAATTGCAATTGCGCTATAGCTGGCAAAAGAGAATTCAGAGAGCCGAATGCCACGCCACTAGAAATATCGATTAATAGGAAACCAATTGCCAAGTGCTTCGCGCTAAGATCACTAAATGCAGTCCTGTATTTTTCATTTTTGCTTATCCCCTCTTTATCATTAACCTCGATAACCGACGGAACATCTCGCAGCAACCAGAACGACGCGGCAAAAGATAGCGCGTCTAATGCAAGAACAGCCTCCGCCCCAAATTGAGCGACAACAAAACCGCCGGCAACTGGCCCCAGAACCATCATCAAATTCTGCAGAAACCCAAACGAATTATTAATTACGTCGCGATTGATACTATTCGTATTGGCTCTTAACAACGAGTAAAAGCAGGGCATTTCAACCGTTCGGCAAAGCGATACCGCGCACGTAATAGCAAACATACTCCATTTACTATCAACAAAAATATAGCAAACGAATAATCCCGCGCGAATTAAGTCTGCCAATCTCATGGCCTGCAGTGTCCCGATACCCATCTTCTGAGGCAGCTGCGCGAGCGCAACTGAAAACAGAGAGGGGGCAAATCTGCAGCAGACCATCAAAGCAGTTGCAGAAACATCGTGAGTTACCTCGTAAATCAGCATTGGCAAAGCAATATTCGCACACCAATTGCCTATTTCGCTTATCCCTCTAGCAATATATAGGACCCGAACCGGACGGCTAGCTCTCAATACCGTGAACATCACGATTAACCTCGTATTTCAGGCCTCGTTCATCCCTTAATAGGAATCCATAATCAACCAAATACCGCCTCAACACGGCATAATCAGGATAGAGCTGTGAAAGCACACGATTAACCTGAAGCTCCGTATAACTTGTATTTAATTCAAAGAAAGAGACGGCCCATAGCAGCATGATTCTTTTATAGCTTTCCTTTTTTGGAATTGAAACCAGCTCGCCATTCTTGAGAAATCGTTTTTTAAAGTCTATTAGCTCATCCATTCACATCCTCCATTTCATACGCATCTAATACTAAAAATGCATACGCTTTAGGTCATCGCATTCGGCTTCTTTATTCGAACTAAACTCGAACTAATCTAAATTATTTGCTCAAACACTCTTCGAAAGCTCGTTTTTCACTCTGAGTAAAATACCCTTCCCAGTCAGTCCACGAACAGGAAGGCAACTCACAACGAGCGGAGTCGAAGCCCTCTGCCGTCGGTCGCTCAAAATGCACGATAACCTTTTCGATATCGCCATCTGTAATCAGGTCAGAATGAATGACCTCGGTACCGTCTTCGAATGTCATATACGGGTACATCACGTAAACCACCTCGCAATCGTAAGTCCAGTTTAGCATCAAGCTATTTCGCCAAAGACAGCAAGCCCCCCTTGATGAGTTGATGGTATCTGTTAAATGTCACGTACGATTCACATCTGGTGGGTACCCTGATGGCTACACGAAACGAAGCAGATTAGCACCGGGAGGACCCCGTATGACAACCAAGTACACCGACGCGCCGCGCACGCGCGTCATGACACCGGCCGCGCTCAACAACGGCGTGCACGAGAACCATTCCATCGGACAGACCATGGCCATCGCGCCCAAAAAAGGTCTGTTCGACGACATTTCCATTCCCCAGATCATCGCCGGCGCCGCAGCCGCCGCCACGAGCGTCGCGCTTGCTTCCAAGATTGGTATCGCTGGTTCAGTAATCGGCGCCGCCGTGAGCTCGGTCATCACCGTTGTGTCCTCGCAGGTCTACCGCCACTTTATCTCTGCCAGCGCCGAAGCCCTCAAAGGTACGCACGCCGCCGTCGACTACCCCGCCGGCGCCTATGAGCCCGTTGAGTTTAATGCCGAGGAGCACCTGGGCGGCGCCGCGACTACGCAGGAGATGCGCCAGATTGCGGGGCGCGCAACCACGGCGCGCGTCGCTCCCGACAGCCTGCGCGCCAAGGCGGCGGCAGAGCGCAGCCAGACGCAAAAGAAGGTCATCGTCTTCTCGATCGCCATCGCCATCGTCGCGGTCATCGCCTGCGCCGGCGCCATCCTTATCACCACCGCCGGTGAGGGTCTGGGCGAGCGCCCCGAGCCAATTCTGTCGTCGCGAACGACGGAAAGTGATGCAAATGGCAACACCCATTCGCAAGACCAGCAGGCACAGACGGACGGCACGCAAGACAGTTCCGCCCCTGCCGATTCGTCCTCGAACACCCAAAACCAATCGCAGGGCACCGATTCCTCCACGTCCAACAGCGGCACGCCGTCCGGCACGACCGACTCAAGCCAAACGACTGACGGTTCGCAGCCGAACACGGGCGGCCAGACGAGCGACACCACGTCGGGAACGGGCACAGCAGACAGCAACAACAGCAATTCGAGTGGCACCACATCGGGCACGACATCTGACAGTTCAAGCCAAGGCACGACATCGGGCAACTAGGCGCTGCATCCCCAGATAGGCAACCTGTACAACGGGCGCGAATCGATATCGGTTCGCGCCCGTTTGCCTTGAGTGCCGCCATGGCAAACGCTATGCGATGGTAAGATGCTTTACGTGTGTAAAGAGGAGATTTGCCATGAGCAAGACAATAGTTAGGCCCACGCTATCGCTGGGCAACCACATCTATCTGTATCGCCTGCTGCGCGATGCGATTGGATGCGGCAAGCAAACGTTTATGACGCAGGTCGAAGAGGCGCTCGCCGCTGGCGACATGGCCGCTTATGACCTGGGCTTTGAGTCCACGCGCGAGCTGCTCGAGGAGCTAGATGACTGCATTAAGCTGACCGTCTTTAAGGGCGGTCGCCTGTATGCCACCGTCATCGCCAACGATGCCTGGGATGCCGCCCTTGCCAAGGGCGAGGACAAGCTCAAGGCCACCAAGGGCGCCAAGCAGTCCTACAAAAAGAAGAAGCGCGGCGAGAAGGACCTGAAGGCCGTGCGCCCCAAGCACGTTAAGCGTCCCGAGCCCGTAGTTGAAGCTGTGCCCGAGCCCGAGCCCGAGATCGAAGTCGCTATTGAGGTAACGGCAGAAGCCGAAACCGAAATCGCCGCCACGACCGATCCCGAAGTCATATCCGAGCAGGAAGTCACTGCTGAGCTCGACGAAGCTCCCAA
>URNQ01000024.1 GCA_900549245.1 uncultured Collinsella sp. | reverse complement strand
CAAACCGCGTTGGCGGCCTCTGCGCCGCCTGCCATCACGGTGCCGGCGCCGATGTGGCAGTTCTTGCCCACGGTGGCGCGGCCGCCCAGCACGGCGCCCATATCGATCATGGAGCCTTCGCCAATGACGGAGCCGATGTTGATGATGGCACCCATCATGATGACGGCGCGATCGCCGATCTCGACGCGGTCGCGGATGATCGCGCCCGGCTCGATGCGGGCGTTGATGCCCTTGAGGTCGAGCATAGGTACGGCGGAGTTGCGGCAATCGTTTTCAACGTCGTAGTAATCGATGGAGTCGGCGTTGGCGTCCAGGATGGCCTTAAGCTCATCCCAGTCACCAAAGACAGTCTTGCCACGACGACCGCCATAGACGTGTGCATTGCCCCACTGGACCTTCATACCCGGCTTTTCGCGCACGTACAGTTTGACGGGCGTTTTCTTGGGCGCGGTGGCGATGTAGTTGATAATCTCCTGTGCATCCATCTCGGCTGCATTGCTCATTTGCTGTCTCTCCTTTGAGTGAATCCGGTTGATACCTGGTTAAGCAAACATGACCTGGTCGAACGTATAGAAGCCGGGCTCGCGGGTGACGAGCTTCTGCGCGGCTGCTAGGGCGCCGTTGACAAAGATCTGACGACTCGTGGCGCGGTGCGCGAGCGTAACCTCCTCGTCCTGGCCAAAGAAACTCACTTCGTGCACGCCGGCGACAGTGCCACCGCGCAGCGAGTGCATGCCGATCTCCTTGGGGTCGCGCGCTCCGCACATGCCCTCGCGGCCATAGACGGGGTGGTAGCCTGCCTCGGGCTCGGCTTCGACGACGGCATCGAGCAGCAACTTGGCAGTGCCGCTGGGGGCATCGACCTTTTGGTTATGGTGCGTCTCGACGATTTCGCAGTCAAAGCCGGGCAGCTCGCGTGTGGCCTGGGCCACCAGATGACGCAGGGCTGCGATACCGATGGAGTAATTTCCGGAGTGCATGACGCGGGCGTACTGACCCAGCTCGCGCAGGCGATCCATCTGCTCGGGTGTGTAGCCCGTGGTGCCCGAGACCAACGCCGCGCCCGTGCGCTCGACATAGGCGACGACAGCATCGAAGGTTGCAACGTTCGAGAAGTCGATGATGACATCGGCTGCCGGGGCGTTCTCAAGCTCGGACAAGTCGAAGCCGATCTGGGCGACGATATCAAAAACGGGCTGACCGGCGGCGTCGACAACGCCCTCGGCGGTGGTGCGGATGAGCGAGCCCATGCGGCCCGTTCCCATAATGACGGTCTTAATCAAGCAGACCAGCTCCCTTCAGAGCATCGGTAAGTGCGGAGCGCGTGTCGTTGGCCATGGGGCACAGCGGCATACGGTAGTTTGCCTCGATCATACCCATTTGGGCGAGCGCTTCCTTGACGGGGATGGGGTTGACCTCACTAAAGAGGGCGTTGATGAGCGGCTGGCCGGCAATCTGGATATCGCGGGCACGTGCCACGTCACCGTCCAGATAGGCGCGGCACATGTCGTGCACGAGCTGCGGCTGAACATCGGCCCACACGCTGATGGTGCCCGAGGCGCCCAGGCTCATGAGCGGCACGGTAAGCGCGTCCTCGCCTGAGTACATGCGGAAGTCGTCGGACAGCAGGTGGGCAATCTTGGCAGCATAGGCGACGTTGCCCGAGGCCTCCTTAATACCCATGATGTTGGGGTGCGCGGCCAAGCGCTCTACGTTGCGCTCGCTGATGCCGCAGCCGCAGCGGCCGGGGATGTTGTAGAGGATGCAAGGGATGTCCACGGCATCGGCGACGGTCTTAAAGTGCTGATAGATACCCTCTTCATTGGACTTGTTGTAGTAGGGGGTAATGAGCAGCAGGCCGTCGGCTCCCAAGCCCTGGTAGGTGAGCGACTTGGTGAGCATGGTTTGCGTGGAGTTGGAGCCCGAGCCGGCGATGACGGGGACGCGTCCTGCAACTTGCTTGACCACGGCGGCGACAACGGAGTTGTCCTCGTCATCGGTCATCGTGGCGCTCTCGCCGGTGGTGCCCAGGGTGAGGATGGCGTCGGTGCCGTTTTGCAGGTGGAAATCGATAAGGCGCTCGAGCGCGTCAAAGTCGACGCTGCCGTCCTTTTTAAACGGCGTGACGAGGGCGACGATTGAGCCCTCGAGGTTGCGGATATCCATGTTCTTCTCCTTCGCTTCCGCGATCTGGATGCGCTTATTCCATTGGGCGGCGACGGCCAAGCGCTCGTCTTGGGCGCGACGGCGGGCGCTTTCGGCGCGCGACTTGGCCAGCAGCTCTCGGCCGCTCGGCAGCACGTCGAGCGTGGCAAAGTAATCGCCCGGGCGCTCGGTACGGCGGATGAGGTCGGCCGAGCCATCGGGGCGCAGCAGGACCTCGGCGGAGCGCAGGCGTCCGTTGTAGTTGTAGCCCATGGAGTAGCCATGCGCACCGGTATCGTGGATCACAAGCAGGTCGCCCATGTCGATATGCGGTAACTCGCGATCGATGGCGAACTTGTCGTTGTTCTCGCATAGGTTGCCCGTGATGTCGTAGGTGTCCGTAACGGGTACTGCGGTCTTGTCGGCGCCACCCGGCTGGCCCATTACCGTAATGTGGTGGTAGGCGCCATACATGGCAGGGCGGATCAGATCGACGGCGCTTGCATCGACACCGATATAGTCCTTGTAGATCTGCTTCTCGTGGATAGCCTTGGTGACCAGGCAGCCGTAGGGACCCATCATAAAGCGGCCCATCTCGGTGCAGATAGCCACATCGCCCATGCCGGCGGGAACCAGGATCTCGTCGTAGGCCGTGTGTACCCCCTCGCCGATGGCGTGAATGTCGTTGGCCTGCTGCTCGGGCTGATAGGGGATGCCGACGCCGCCGGACAGATTGATGAAGGCGACATGTGCGCCGGTCTCGCGCTCCAGGCGCACGGCAAGCTCAAAGAGGATGCGCGCGAGCTTGGGGTAGTAGTCGTTGGTGACGGTGTTGCTGGCAAGGAATGCGTGGATGCCAAAGTTCTCGGCGCCCTTGGCTTTGAGTATGCGGAAGGCCTCGAAGAGTTGCTCGGTGGTCATGCCGTATTTGGAGTCGCCGGGGTTATCCATGATGCCGTTGGAGAGGTGGAACAGTCCGCCCGGATTAAAGCGGCAACTGACCGTCTTGGGGATGGGACCCGCAACGCGCTCAAAGAACTCGATGTGGCTGATGTCGTCAAAGTTGACGATGGCGCCCAGTTTGTCGGCGAGCTCAAAGTCCGCTGCCGGCGTGTCGTTGGACGAGAACATGATGTCGTGTCCCGTGATGCCCAGCGAGCGGGCGATCATGAGCTCGGTGTAGCTTGAACAATCGCAGCCACAGCCGTATTCGTTGAGAATGGAAATGAGCGCCGGGTTGGGATTGGCCTTGACGGCAAAGTATTCCTTAAAGCCCGGGTTCCATGCAAAGGCATCGCGCACCTCTTGCATGTTGCGGCGGATGCCCGCCTCGTCATATAGATGAAACGGCGTGGGGAACTGCTCGACGATATGCTCGAGCGTCTCCTTGTCCACAAACGGCTGCTTGGCCGCATATGCCTCGTTGGGGGTCAATGCCATGTCCCGTAAACCTCGCTATCCAGACGGCGCCATCTGCGCATCGAATCCGCATAGCGTGGACCCAATGTCCGGATAGCGCTCCCGCATTGCTGCAGACAGTCCTGTGGGTGTTTCCCGCAGGCCCACCAGGTTGTTCGTGCCCGAAAAGCCCAGTTCGGCGGGTTTCGCCTCCCCACGGGGTCAAAGCCTGCCGGCTCGCCCGCGGGTCTTCGTGCCCGCGCCTCTATCAAGTGGTAACGACCCTACCACGTTGCACTTTAGCAAACAAGAGTATTCGTATATAACGTTTAAAAAATGCAGCAATATGCTGGAAACATGTGTGCCACAATCCTGTATCACAATAAGTTGCAACAGATATGCCTCACGAAGGGATCCTCTATGACCGAGCTCCAAGAACTCCGTCGCTATCGCCGCGACCTGCATCGCATTCCGGAGCTCGATTTCGATCTTCCGCAAACCATTGCCTATATCGAGGGCGTGTTGGCACCGCTCGCTTGCGAGGTGACCCATCCGTGCCCCAGCTGCGTCTGCGCTTTCTTCGACGCCGGCGTTGGTGCCGCGCATGCCACAGCGATTCGCGCCGATATGGATGCGCTGCCCATCGCGGAGGCGACGGGAGCGGCCTTTGCCTCGACCCATCCCGGCAAGATGCACGCTTGCGGACATGACGGACACATGGCCATGGCACTTGCCGCCGCGACGTATGTCGACCGTACGATTCGCGAGCAGCCGGGCGCCATTAGGCGCAACGTTCTCTTTGTGTTCCAGCCGGCCGAGGAAACGACCGGTGGTGCCAAGACGGTATGCGAGAGCGGTGTGTTCGAGCGCTATGGGGCTGACCGCATTTTTGGCTTCCATGTGTGGCCCGATCTGCCTGCCGGCACGTTGGCGAGTTGTTCCGGTCCGCTGCTGGCGCGTTCGAGTGAGACACACATTCATATTCACGGGACGAGCATCCATATCGCTAAGACCTATGGCGTTCCGGTCGAGGAGTCGCACGATGCGGCGCTGGCGGCTGCCAAGTTCTTGGTTGCCGAGCGCGAACTGATGGACGAGCTGGGCACCGACGAGCCCTGTATCGGTAAGTTTGGTCTGCTGCAGGCCGGCACCGTTTGCAACGCGGTGGCGGGGGAGGCCCATGTGGCCGGAAGCCTGCGTGTGTTTACGGACGACATGTTCGACCGGGCGCGCGAAGGCGTGCGCCGCGTGCTGGACGATGCCTGTGCCGCAACGGGCTGCACGTATGATCTCGACTTTGCCGAGGGCTATCCACCGGTCGATAACGATCCTGAGTTGTTTGCCCGAATCGCGCCCGCTCTGCCCGAATTGCAGCTCGTGGACGAGCCGCTGCTAATCGCCGAGGATTTCGCGTTCTATCAGCGCCATCTGCCGGGCGTGTTCTTCTTGCTAGGCATGGGCGTGCCAGAGGACCAAGACAACCCGAGTGATTCGGATGGCTGCCCCGCCTATGCAACAAGCGCCCTGCATACCGATAGCATGCTCTTTGACGAGGAAATCCTACTCAAAGGCCTCGATGTCTACAAACGATTACTTTCGCTTGACTAAGGCGTGAAGGACTATTTGTTCTAGAAAACACGAACAAACGTACGATATAATAGAGATCTAAGTCTATAGAAACGCTTGACGTTACTAACGTAAGGCGATACTATGATTGCATCGTATAAAGATGAGGATACCGAACGCTTTGCCATGGGTGTGCGGGTCAGGAGGTTCGTGCCCTTTGAGCGTGTTGCGTTGAGGAAGATTCGCCAACTGCAGGTTTGTGCTTCGCTTGATGATCTTCGCGTTCCACCGGGCAACCGCCTGGAAGCTTTGAAGGGCGATCGTGCCGGTCAATATAGCATCCGTGTTAACGAGCGCTATCGGGTCTGTTTTGAGTGGAGACAGGAGATGGCTTGGAATGTCGAAATCGTCGATTATCACAAGTGATGAGACTTCGGCCGATTTGCTGTCGCCGGTGACTCCCGGTGAGCTTCTCAAAGAGGAGTTTCTTGTTCCCATGGGCATTTCTCAATATCGCCTTGCGAAAGAGACTGGGATTCCGGCTCAGCGTATCGGGCAGATTGTCTTGGGAAAACGTCGCGTGACGGCCGACACCGACCTCCGTCTTTGCCGTTATTTTGGCCTGACGGATGGTTATTGGCTGCGCGCTCAGGTGGCGTTTGACCTTGAGGCCGAGAAAAGGCGGATCGAACCGGAGCTGAATAAGATCGTTCCTGTCCAGCAGGCCGCTGCGTTGTAGTGCTCAAAGATATTGAGGTTGGAGTGACGATGGAACGACGCCGACAGTCTGCCGTTTATAGTCCCGGTGGGTGTGGATGCGGCTTGTTGTTGCTTCCGGTTATTGCTGTGAGCATTGGCGTGATGTTTGCGCTTGCTGGGCTGGCTGCGGCGGCACTCGTACTGTTTATCACTGCCATCGGCGTGACGATTTGGCTCTGCCGCAATCGCGAGCGACGCCGTGCCGACGGTAAAACCAATGTCGGCTGGGTTGTATTCCTGGTCATTGCGTACCCGCTGAGTGTCAGCTACCTGGTGTTCTTTGTCCTGTTGATGGTCAGTGCCTTTACCGGGGAATCCGTCACGGTGGGTTGATCGCTGCCGGCAGACGGTCGCGCAAAGTGCGTTTGCTCGGCGTTTGGATAACTGCATTGGCCGTTTATCGCAACCTTAGCTCTCAGCTAATGAATTCAAGTTCAATCCTTCCTACGATGTGCTGTGTGCCGGCACGGTAGCCGGATCGTAGGAAGGATGAATAATGGCAAAAGAGGGAAAGAAGCCGATCGGCAAGATTGTCCTAGGCATCATTGTGGTGCTGGTTATTGTCGGTGCCGTGGGCTCTATGGGCGGCAACTCAACCGATTCGTCTGCGAGCGATTCGGCAAAACCTGCCGAGACGACACAGCAGGCTGAGGAGCAAAAAGAACCGCAAGAACCGTATACCATTGCTGACGAGGCTGAAGACACTTCCAATCAGTTTACCTATAAGATCACGGGCACGCTGACCAATAACACGGATAAGGAAAAGAGCTACATTCAGATTGAATATGTTCTGTATGATGCCGATGGCAACCAGGTTGGAACGGCTCTTGCAAACACCAATCATCTGAAGGCGGGCGGCTCCTGGAAGTTCGAGGCGCTGGGTACGGTGTCTCCCGACCAGGTTGCTAGCTGGGAGCGTTCGGACGTAAGCGGTTTCTAGCATGTTGCATGCACTGGGGGAGGTGAAGTCGTATGCCCGATAAAAAGCTGACTGACGAGTTACTCAATGAGCTTCTCGACGCGCCAAACATCGATGGCTATATCAAAGAACACGACTTTGCCACCCCGTCGCTTTCGAACTACCTGAAGCAGCTACTGCAGGAAAAGGGCTTGGAGCGCTCGCACGTGGTTCGTATGGCCGATCTCAATGAGACCTTTGGCTATCAGATTTTTACCGGCGCGCGTCATCCGAGTCGCAATAAGGTGCTGCAGATTGCCTTTGCGATGGCGCTGACGCTCAAAGAGACCAACCGTGCGCTGACGGCTGCCGGGGTAAGCGTCCTTAACTGCAAGGACCGCCGCGATGCGATTATCATTTTTTGCATCGATCGCGGGTGCAGCCTACAAAAGGTCAACGAGGAGCTGTATCGCTTTGGCGAGGAGACGGTGAGTTAGCGGCTGATATCTGAGCCGGCGGAGCTGCCGAACAACGATGCAAACGAACGGGGCGCGGATGCCATGGGGTGTCTGCGCCCTGCGCTATGATGGAGGCTATGGATACTCAGACCCCAACATATTCCGATGACGAGCTAACCGCAGCGCTTGCCGAGCACCTGGCGTCGCTCGATCGCGACGACAGCTATCGCGTGGAGCGTGTACTTAAGCGCTCGTCCGTTGAAACAACCGAGCTCGTGTACTTTGAAGGAACCGGCGGTGGTTCGCTCGGCCCCTTTGTCCGTAAACGCATCGATGCTTCGGCTCAAATCGGCGGGGCATACGAGCGTCTGTTTGCCGCTCAACGGGCGGGCAGACGTTTTGAGCACCTGCCCAGAATCGTCGATTGTCGTCGTGTGGGCGACGATCTCAACGTGGTTATGGAATACATCGAAGGGGAGACGCTCGGGGCGCTGGTGGACCGTCTGGGAGCTACCCCCGATTATGCGCACGAAATGTATCCTGTCCTATGCGATGCCGTGGGCGAGCTCCATGCCGGTTTTGCAATGGCGGGGGAGGCTTCGGCGTCGGTGATCCATCGCGACCTCAAGCCGTCGAATATCATCGTGACGGGTGCGAGCTGTACGCTCGATGAGGGCCTGACGTTTTCATCGCTGGTGATTATCGACTTGGGGATCGCGCGCGTATGGCGCGATGGCGCCGATGCCGACACCGTCAAGTTTGGCACGCGACCCTATGCGCCGCCCGAACAGTATGGGTTTGGGCAGACGAGTGTGCGCAGCGACGTCTACGCACTTGGCGCTCTGTTGTTCTTCTGCTTGACGGGAGTCGACCCTAAACCAGGGCTCGACATGCGCGAGCAATGCGAGGCGCGCGGCATTCCCACTCCACTTGCCGATGTCATCTGCATGTCGATGGCGCTTGACCCGGCCAAACGTTTTGCGAGTGCGGAAGCGTTGGGACGGGCGACGCGCGCGGCATACGATCTGAGTCGCCCCGTGCGGCCTCCTGCGTCTGCGCCTGTCCGTACTCCGGCCTCGGAGACGGTGTTGACGCCCCAAGGGCCCCGAAACCCCGCAGGGCTTCCTAGTCCCGCCGCCTCCGCTGCATGCGGCCTGCTCTCTCGCGTTCCGGAGTCTCTGGGGCGCATTTGGAATACGCTCGTCTGCTTCTCGTTGCTTGTGTTCTTTGTCGGAAGTCACTTTGCCGTCTTTCACCCCACCGGAGCAAACCAAAGCTACCCGACGTGGCTTCTCATAATCGAGTATTTTTTCTTTGTCGATGGCCTTATGGTGCTTATGCATTTTGCGCTGCTCGATAAGCGCCGTCTTCGTCGGCGATTCGCACTGCTCGACAGCTATCGCGGCAAGAAACTCGCGAAACTCTGGCTCAAGGCATTGGGTGTGCTGCTCCTATGCATGATTGTCATAGTCGCGGTTGCCAATGCGACCGGCGTCGTCGATACCTCCGCTACCTAAAAGAAAAGGACCCCATTGGGGCCCTTTGCAGTTGCACTTAGATGCGGTTCATCTGAGCGGCGACTTTGTTGTACCAGTCCTGCCACGTGGGCGGGCAGTACTTTTTGGCCGCTGCCGGGGTAAGGGTGGAGCCGTAGTTGGCGCCCAGATAGGCAACGTGGGCGGAGATGCCCTCGCTCCAGCTGCCAAAGCTGCGCCAACCGCCGCCACGGGCACTCCAGCCCCAGGCGTTGTAAGAATTGGCGCAATAAGCACCCTTGGTGCTCTCGATGCAGGCGATGGCGGGGGACCAACGGGGGTCGACACCGGTATTCCAAGCGGCGACGGCAAAGTTATAGCCCTGGCCTGCCATGGGGGAGCCGGCGAGATAATTGTCGATGCGGCTCGTCCACTCATTAATGAACGAATCGTAATCGGAGCTACCGGTATTGGCGTTGTTCACCGTGGTGTCGATGGTGGTGTTGGTGTTGGTGGCCTGGCTGCTGGAATTGCTGCCGCTTACGCCCTCGCCCGAGAGCTTCTCGGCGGCAGCGGCCTTATCGGCCTCAAGCTTGGCAAGCTCGGCGGCATTTTCCTGCTCGGCTTTTGCCTGTGCCTCGCTGCGGAGCAGCTGGGCCTGCGCCAGCGCATCCTCGGCGTTTTTCTGCTCTGCCTCAAGCTGAGACTTGGCCTGCTGGAGCTCAGCCTTGTTCTGCTCGAGTTCGGTTTGCATGTTATTGAGCTGTTCGATCTCGTCGACGCTCGAGCTCGTGATCTGGTTGGTGTATTTGCAGGTCGTGATGAACTCACCCAGGCTCTGTGCGTTGACCAGGAAGCTCACGATGGGATTGGTGCCCTTCTGATACTTGTACAGATCGCGCATGGCGGAGCTTGCCTTGGCCTGCTGCTCGGGAAGCTTGGCCTCGATTTCCTCGATGCTTGCCTCATTGGAGTCAATCTGCTTTTGCAGGTCATCGAGTTTGGTGCGGGCGTCGTTGTAGGCGCTCGTGGCGGCTTCGATCTTCTGCTGGGCGGCGGAAAGCTGATCCTGCGTTGCCTGCGAGGCGGCATAGGCCGCGACGGGGGAGAGCATCGGCGTGGCCGTCAGCGCGACGGCGAGCGCGGCGCTCGTGATGATACGAGCCGGCTTCGACGCGACGAGCGCTGCGGTGCGATGGTTCGAATGCTGCATCCAGTCCCTCTGCAATCAATCGTAGGTTATTGGTCGAGGTGTATTCTACTACTGCTTTCGACCTCAACTTGAACCTTAAAGGTTCTAAAGGGTCAAGTTGAACTTGAGGCTTTGGCTTTGACCTGCAGTTATAATGAATTGTTGAGAAACCATAGAGTTCAACTTTAACGTTACAGAGCTCTGTTTGAGAGGAGTTTTGGGCTGTAAAAGCCATCTCAACGTGGGGTTTTATAACTACAGCGTGCCCTTCTGGCGAGCCTGCTCAATCTCTTCGAGGGCCTCGGCGGGGGTGAACGAACAGGTGCCGTCGCCGAGTTTGATTACCTGGATATCGTCGCCGGCGTAGACCTCTCCACCCTTTAGTACCACGCCAAAAACGCCCTCGTGGGGAAAGATGCAGTCGCCGGCGAGATAGTAGATGGCACAGCGTGTGTGGCAGACCTTGCCGATTTGGCTGATTTCGACAAGCACCTCGCTGCCAAGCTTGAGCTGTGTGCCCAAGGGGAGCGAGAGCAGGTTGATGCCCCGGGTTGTGAAGTTCTCGCCAAAGTCGCCCTCGTGCACATCGAGCCCGCGCGCCCGCGCCGTCTGGATAGACTCTGCAGCTAAAAAGGAAACCTGGCGGTGCCAATGCCCGGCGTGTGCGTCGGAGGCGAGGCCAAATTGCTCTATAACGGTGTCGTGCCCGTCGGCGACGGGTGACTTACGCGTGCCTTTGTGCTTCGACGTGTTGATTGAGACGATGCGGGCGGGCCCGTTGTAAGCATCGTTTGCGGTGCGTAGGGGAGCTGCCGTTTGTGCGCGTTCCGCCAGCTCGTGCTTCGCGGCATTGAGGATGGGATTATCGGTCGGATGGTCTTGGGGCACGTGCGCGCCTTTCGCTCGAGGATGTCAATACACTGAATCCTACAACAATGGTAGGTTCATTGCCCATTGTCATACAACGGTGAGCGCCGTCTTCGTGCTGGCCTTCGTGCTGGACGATTACGTCGATTGCCATAGATACGGTGGAGCTTTGGGCGCCGGCGGCTTGGCACGCTAGAATAAATCAGTTGCGCAAAGACCGCCCGTTGTGTGGGCAGTTCATGATAGGAAGTTTCCATGGCATTGCAGTTTACAGAGCGCGAGTTCATCCCCGTGCTGCTCGGTGGCGACATCAACGCCTACTCGGTGGCGCGCGCCTTCTACGAGGAGTACCAGGTCAAGAGTCTGGTCTTTGGCAAGTACCAGACGGGCCCTGCGTACCGCAGCCAGATTATCGACTACACGCCCAACGTGGATATCGATACCATGCCCGTGATGCTCAAAACCGTCAACGGCATTGCCCAAGCGCATGCCGACAAGACGATTGTCCTTGTGGGCTGTGGCGATAACTATGTTGCCCTCGTGGCTCAGGCCAAGGATGCCCATGAGTTGGCGGATAACATCGTCGCGCCTTACGCTCCCTATAGCATGCTTGAACAGTGTCAGAAGAAGGAGATCTTCTACGAGCTGTGCGAGAAGTATGGCGTGCCCTATCCGCACACGTTTACCTTTACCAAGGCGATGCTCAATGCCCAGGGTGAGGCGCCTGCCGAAGTGCTCGACCAGATCGATTTTCCTTACCCGATGATTCTGAAGCCTTCTGACGGCATCATGTGGTGGCAGCACGAGTTCGAGGGCCAGAAGAAGGCCTATGAGATTGCCGACCGCGCCGAGCTGGAACAGGTTATTCGCGATTCGTATGCCAGCGGCTACACCGACGATCTGATCTTGCAGGATCGCGTGCCCGGCAACGACGAGTACATGCGCGTGCTCACCAGCTATTCCGACCGCAACGGCAAGGTGCGCATGATGTGCCTGGGCCATGTGCTGCTCGAGGAGCATCAGCCCCACGGTGTCGGCAACCATGCCTGTATCATTACCGAGCCCAACGACGAGCTCATGGGCGGCGTGCGCAAGCTGCTCGAGGACCTTCACTTTGTGGGCTATTCCAACTTTGACGTTAAGTACGACGAGCGCGACGGCTCGTTTAAGTTCTTCGATTTCAACACGCGCCAGGGCCGCAGCAACTACTACGTTACCAACAGCGGCTTTAACGTTGCCAAGTATGTGGTGGACGAGTATGTGTTCAACCGTCCGTTTGAGCCGGAGTTTGTGACGGCTCAGGACGAGGCCCTGTGGATGGTCGTCCCCATGGGCGTCGTCGACAAGTACGTCAAGGATCCCGAGCTGCGCGCTAAGGTGCATCGCCTGGACAAGGAAGGCAAGGGCGCCGACCCTTCGTTTATGAAGGGCGACTTTGTCTTTAACCGCTGGCTGCGCATGTGGCACACCAAGCTGCGCCACTTTAAGCTGTTCAAGACGTATTACAAGTAGATGAGCGCGGCGCCCGTCCGGTTTGCATCGGGCGGGCGCGGGTATGATACGCGCAATTGCGCAAGCGTCACCAAGGAGGCGGCGATGGAAAAGCTGGGAGTTATCGGCGGCATGGGCGCCGAGGCCACGTCGTATTACTACGACCAGGTGGTGCGTCATACGGCTGCTGCCTGCGATCAGGAACATATCGACATGGTGGTGCTCTCCAAGTCGACCATGCCCGACCGCACGTTGGCCATTAAGACCGGCGAGCATGCCAAGCTGCTGGCGACCATGAAAGAGTGTGCCCAGGCACTCGAGTCGCTGGGCTGTGCACACATTGCCATTCCCTGCAACACGTCACACTACTTCTATGACCAGATCCAGTCGTTTACGAAGGTGCCGATTATCCACATGCCGCGTGAGTCGGTGCGCTATGCTCTGGCCGGTGCGGTGATGGGGGAGTGCGAGTTCGACCCCAACCTGAGTATGCCGGCCGAGCCGGTGCACAAGATTGGCATCATGGGCACCGACGGAACCGTGGGCGCGGGTGTCTACGGCCGCGAATGTAAGGCTGCGGGTGTTGAGGTCGTCTATCCCAGCGAGAAACGTCAGAACGATGTGATGTCCCTTATCTACGATGATGTGAAGGCCGGACGTGAGCCCGATATGGATAAGTTCGACCGCGTGATGTGGGAGTTCGCCCGTAGCGGCTGCGACCGCGTCATTCTGGCCTGCACCGAGCTCTCGGTGCTGCAAAAGTACCGAGAGATGCCCGAGATCACCCTCGACGCCATGGATGTCCTGGTGCGCGAATCCATCATCCGCAGCGGCGCCCCCTACCGCCTCTAGCTTCCGACCTGTCAAAAAGGGACAGGTTAATTTTGGTAGGTTTTATCTGGTGAAACAGTAAAGGCCTCGGCTCGTTTGGTGCGAGCCGAGGCCTTTTGCGTTGGGCTGTTGCTGTCGGTGGTGAACTAGAACAGGAAGCCGATGGCGATGAGGGCGATGCTGACGATGAGCACGGCGATGTCTAGGCCCTTGATGGGGTAGCGCTTGTACGAGCTGGCGCGCGTACGCAGATAGAAGCCGCGCTGTTCTGCCGCCAAGGCTGTGGCATCGGTCTTGCCCACGCTCGAGATGAGCAGCGGCACGCACAGTGGCAGCATGAGCTTAAGCTTCTTGATGGGGTTCTTGGTGTCGTACTCGACGCCGCGTGCGGTCTGCGCCTCCATGATGGCGTTCATCTCTTGACCAAACACCGGCACGAAGCGCAGCGCCGTGGTAAAAGTGAAAGCATAGCGATACGGCACGTGCAGCACCTCGACGCAGGCGTTGGCAAGGTCGTTGAGCTTGGTCACCATGAGCATGAGGATGAGTGGTAACGCCACGCCCAGCAGGCGCAGACAGGCCTTCGATCCCGTGATGAGGCCCGTGTCGGTGATAAAGCTCCACACCACGTTGCCATCGCGCATAAAGGCCAGCTGGAGCACCAGCATGATAAGCGCGAGCGGAATCAGCAACTTGAGCAGCGAGAACAGACGGTCGACGACGCCGGCATAGGCACCCAGCGCAAGGGTGAGTGCCAAAAAGCCCAGCAGCGCCACGTAGGTGTCGGACAAGAAGATGCCGACGATGATGGCGGCGGCGAGGCCCAGTTTGACGACGGGGTTTAGGCGATGCAGCAGTGTATCGCCCGGCATGTAGTCGATGACGTTAACCACGGTGGACCATCTCCTTGGTAATTCGAACGACATCGGTGACCTCGCTCACCTGCGCAAAAGCGGGCGAGACGGAAGATGCCAGACGGCGCGAGAGTTCAATAACCTGGGGAGGCTCCACGTAGGCACGCCGCATGAGTTCGATGTTCGAGAATAGCTCGTGCGTGCGGCCGCGGTCGAGGATGCGACCGTCGGCCATTACCACAATGCGCTCGGCAAAATCCGAGACGACTTCCATATCGTGGCAGACCATGATAACGGCGCAACCGCGCTCGGCCATGGTGTGCACCGTTTCCATGACGGTCATGCACTCGCGGTAATCAAGGCCGCTCGTGGGCTCGTCGAGCACGACGATCTTGGGCTCAACCACTACGACGGAGGCAAGCGCCACCATTTGTCGCTGACCGCGCGAGAGCGAGAAGGGCGCCTCGTCGGCCGGCAAGCCAAAGCGGTCGATGACGAGCTGGGCGCGACGCAGCGCCTCGGCACGGTCGATGCCGGCAAGCTCCAGGCCAAAGGCGACCTCGTCGAGCACGGTGTCCTTGCAGATCTGGCGGTCGGGGTTTTGGAAGAGGGTCGCGACCTCGCGAGCGATGCGGCTCGTGGG
>URNQ01000023.1 GCA_900549245.1 uncultured Collinsella sp. | reverse complement strand
AGCCGCCGATAATCTCGCCGATACCGGGAACCAGGCAGTCGGCGGCGGCGACGGTCTTGCCGTCCTCGTTCATGCGCATGTAGAACGCCTTGATCTCGGCCGGGTAGTCGGTTACGAAGGTCGGTCGCTTAAAGTGTTCCTCGGTCAGGAAGCGCTCATGCTCGGTTTGCAGGTCGATGCCCCAGCTCACGGGATAGTCAAACTTGTGACCGGCGGCGACGGCCTGCTCCAGGATTTCGACGGCCTCGGTATAGGTGACGCGGGCGAAGTCGGAGTTGGCGACATGGTCCAAGCGCTCGAGCAGACCCTTGTCCACAAACTTGTTGAGCATATTGAGCTCGTCGGGGCAGGTGGCCATAACATCCTTAAGGACGTACTTGAGCATGGCCTCGGCGTTATCCATGTAGTCGTTAAGGTCGGCGAAGGCCATCTCGGGCTCGATCATCCAAAACTCGGCGGCGTGGCGCGTGGTGTTGGAGTTTTCGGCGCGGAAGGTGGGGCCAAAGGTGTACACGTCGCCAAAGGCCATGGCAAAGTTCTCGGCATTGAGCTGGCCGGACACGGTAAGGCTCGCGTGCTTGCCAAAGAAGTCCTGGCTCCAGTCGACCTCGCCGGACTCGGTGAGGGGCGGATTTTTGGGGTCGAGCGTGGTCACGCGGAACATCTCGCCGGCGCCCTCGCAGTCACTCGTGGTGATGATAGGGGTGTTGACGTAGACAAAGCCCTGCTCCTGGAAGAAGCGGTGGATGGCGGCAGCCGCGACAGAGCGGATGCGGAACACGGCGCGGAACAGGTTGGTGCGCGGGCGCAGGTGCTGCTGGGAACGCAGGAACTCGACGGTTGCGCGCTTTTTCTGCAGCGGGTAATCCGGGGCGCTGACGCCCTCGACCTCGATGGAGGTGGCAGAAAGCTCGAAAGGCTGGGGCGCATCGGGGGTCAGCTTGACGGTGCCGGTGCAAATGAGTGCGGCCGAGACGTTTTGATGGGCGATCTCGTCGTAGTTGTCGAGTGCCTCGCGGTTCATGACGACTTGCAGATCGCGGAAGCAGCTGCCGTCGTTGAGCGTAACGAAGCCAAAGTTCTTCATGTCGCGGACGGACTTGACCCAGCCGGCGACGGTGACGGTCTGGCCGCCAAGCGACTCGGCATCGGCGTAAAGCTGCGCGATTTTGGTGCGGTTCACGTATCCTCCCATAACGGTTGAATGATAGTTATCCATACAGTTCGATATTCTAGCAGCTCGGCTCATTTGGGCTATACAGATAAGGCATTGACGGGATGGTTTTTCAAACGAAAAGCGCCCGCGGCCAAATGGTCGCGGGCGCTTGACGAGATGCCTTTTGGCTGTGTGGCGCGGGGCCTGGCTACTTGGTCTTGGCTACCAGCAGCGGGTCGCCCAGCTTGACGAGCGGGTTGCCGCCGATAAGCGTTCCGGACTCGCCGACATGGTCGATGCTCTTAAGACGATCGAGCTCGGAGATGATGACGGTCACGATGTCCTCGTGGCCGGCGGCCTTGATGGCCTCGCGATCGAAGCTGATGAGCGGCTGGCCTGCCTTGACCGTGTCACCCATCTCGACAAAGCGGGCAAAACCCTTGCCGTTCATTTCCACGGTGCCCAGGCCGACATGGATGAACACGCGCAGACCGTCCTCGGTAATCATGCCGATGGAGTGGTTGGTGACGGTGGTGGCACCGATGCGGCCGTTGGCGGGCGCATAGATGGTGCCGGTAATGGGCTCGATGCCATAGCCCTGGCCAAGCATGCCCGAGGCGATCGTCTCGTCGGGAACTTCGTCCAGGTTGACGAGCACGCCGTTGACGGGGGCATAGATGACGCCTTCGCGGGTGGCGAAGCTCGCTGCGGGCGGAACGGACGCCTCGCCGGTCGAGGTGAAGGTGGACTTAAGCGAATCGAGCAGACCCATAGTTGCCTCCAACTTAAATAGGCGCATATCGCGCGTTTGGTTTGCCGGAAACGTTTCATATCTGTTTCGCGGCTTGGTCAACACCCCCTATTCTACGCTGCTCAGCGATACCTCTGAGCTGGGATTATGTGATATATCAGTTGAAGGGAAACTTATTGCTGGCGTGTTTCTGCGTCACGGGTTCAAGTGGGGTACGCTTGAAGGCGAAAAACAAGGGCGCATAATTTGCGCGAAGGGAGCACATATGATTGTCGAGAGCCATGCGCTGTGGGGCGAGGAGCCGACCGAGGAATATCCGGCGACGTTTACGTATTTGGGTGCCGAACCGCTGCCCGATAAACCGAATGGCCGCCGCCCTGCCGTGATTATCTGCGGCGGAGGTGCGTTTACGCATATCGCTCCGCATGAGCAGGATCCCGTGGCGTTTGCGTTTTTGGATCACGGTTACCAGGCCTTTGTGCTCAACTATGTCACAAGTTCTACGGGTGACGTGAGCTTTCCGCACCCCCAGGCAGATCTTGCCAAGATGGTCGCCACGGTGCGTGCGAATGCCGACGAGTGGCATGTCGATCCCAAGCGCGTGTGCGTCGTGGGCTTTTCTGCTGGCGGCATGATTTGCGCCTCGCTGGCAACGCAGTGGAAGACCGGCCCCTTCGCGGCACTTGCCGGGGCGCGTCCGGACGACATTCGTCCCGACGCCGTGGTGCTGGGCTATCCGTTGCTCGACCTTGCCTATGTGCGCGATATGCAGACGCGTGACCCGCGCATCGACCTGCGCGTGCCCAAGACGGGTGGCAAGACAGGGCGCGATTTGCTCAACGACTATCTGTCGATGGTGACGGGCGGCGAGGCGACCGATGAGCACCTGACCGACATTTGCCCTACCACGCATGTTTCGCGCCAGATGCCGCCGACCTTTGTGTGGGGCGTGTCCGACGACAAGACAGCGCCGATCGCACAGGTCTATCCGTTTGCGCAGCGCATGGCCGAGGAGGGCGTCGCTTGCGAGATGCACGTCTTTGACCAGGGCGGTCACGGCCTTTCGCTCGGCAACGCCAACACCGCGGTCGACAACGAGGACAAGCAGGTGGCAGTCCGTCCTTGGATCCGCCTGGCCTTCCGTTTCCTGGAGCGCCATATGTAAAAGTAGACTACTTGCCCGTTTCAAAAAGTCTGCTTAGAGGAGGAGCCATGCTTGAGGGTACGTATGTGGTTTTGGCCCAGACGCCGGTGGGGAGCAAGCGCGGCGAGGTGACGTTTTCACATGGGGTGAACGGCGCGCTCAGGGCAGTACTAAACGTCAGGGGTCTCCATATCGCTCTCTCGGGTGCCCGCGCTGAGTGCGATTTCTTTGAGCTCTCGGGTACTATCTCCCACGTCTTGATGGGCAAGGCGCCCTTTACATGCACGGGGTCGGTTGAGGGTGATCGACTCACTGCTACCGCGCGGTCGGGTTCCATTTCGATCTCGCTGAGCGGTATGCGCAAAGAGCTTTCGGGGCGCACCGCATAAAGTTTGCGCAGGTAAACATCGGTATTTGACTTTATAAAATAGTTCAGAGCGCTATCATTTGTCGTTACGAGTTGGTTAGCCCCGGTAAACGGTTAACCGCGTCTAACGAAAGGACGAGCGCGTGAAGCTCGATACACTCGAGATTGGAAAGGACGCCGTTGTCGCATCGGTGGCATCGGACGATCAGGCACTCCGACAGCATATTTTGGACATGGGCCTAACGCCGGGCACCGAAGTCACCATGATGAAGTACGCCCCCATGGGCGACCCGCTCGAGATCCGCCTGCGTGGCTACGAGTTGACACTGCGCAAGGACGATGCCGCTCGCATCGAGCTTGTGGGTATTCACGACACCGATACGGGTCCGCGCGCTAACGCCGCAATCGGCACGACGGAGCATCCGGCCCTGGGCGAGGGGACGTATTCGCCCCGTGCGGCAAAGACGGCCGTGCCCGAGGGCGCGCCGCTGCACTTTGCCCTCGCCGGCAACCAAAACTGCGGCAAGACCACGTTATTCAACCAGCTGACGGGCTCCAACCAGCATGTCGGTAACTTTCCCGGCGTGACGGTCGACCGCAAGGACGGCACTATCCGTAACCACCCCGAGGCGAGCGTTACCGACTTGCCCGGTATTTACTCGTTGTCGCCGTACACGGGCGAAGAAATCGTCAGCCGCCAATTCATCTTGGACGAAGACCCCGACGCCATCATCGACATCATCGACGCCACCAACATCGAGCGTAACCTGTACCTGACGCTGCAGCTTATGGAGCTCGATCGTCCCATGGTCATCGCGCTCAACATGATGGACGAGGTGACGGCCAACGGCGGCGCCGTGGACGTCAACCTGCTCGAGAGCCTGTTGGGCGTGCCCGTTGTCCCCATTAGCGCTGCCCGCAACGAGGGTATCGGCGAGCTGGTGGATCATGCCTTGCACGTGGCGCGGTTCCGTGAGCGCCCCGGTCGCCTGGACTTCTGTGCGCCCGATGGTCCAGACGGCGGTGCACTGCATCGCTGCATCCACGGCATTGCCAACCTGATCGAGGACCATGCCGCGACGGCGCACATTCCCGTGCGTTTTGCGGCGACCAAGCTGGTTGAGGGCGACGAGCTGGTGACCGAGGCACTTCATCTGGATCGCAACGAGCTTGACGCCATCGAGCACATCATTACCCAGATGGAGGGCGAGGCCGGCACCGACCGTCTATCTGCGCTGGCCGACATGCGCTTCGGCTTTATCGGCGACGTGTGCGGGCGCTGCGTCGTAAAGCCGCACGAGAGCCGCGAGCACGTGCGCTCCGTCAAGATTGACCGCATCCTGACAGGTCGTTACACAGCCATTCCGGCGTTCCTGGTGATCATGGGCCTCGTCTTTTGGCTGACGTTTGGCGTGATCGGCGCGGCGTTGCAGGGACTTATGGAGGACGGCGTCGCTGCCATCATCGCCTCGGCCGATGCGGGTCTCAAGGCGTTCGGCACCAACGACGTGGTGCGCTCGCTGGCCGTCGACGGTGTTCTCACGGGCGTGGGCAGCGTGCTGACCTTCCTGCCGATCATCGTCGTGCTCTTCTTGTTCCTCTCCATTCTGGAAGACTCGGGCTACATGGCGCGCGTGGCCTTTGTCATGGATAAGGTATTGCGTCGCTTTGGCCTGTCGGGCCGCAGCTTTGTGCCCATGCTCGTCGGTTTTGGCTGCACCGTGCCGGCTATCATGTCGACCCGTACGCTCCCATCCGAGCACGACCGCAAGATGACGGTCATGCTCACGCCGTTCATGAGCTGTTCGGCCAAGTTGCCGGTCTACGGTCTGCTGTGCGGAGCATTCTTCCCGCAGGCGACAGTTCCCGCCATGGTCTCGCTCTATCTGATTGGTATCGTGGTCGGCTGCATTGCCGCCCTGGTGCTCAACCGCACGGCATTTAAGGGCGACCCGGTGCCGTTTATCATGGAGCTCCCCAATTACCGCCTGCCGAGCGTTAAGACGACGGTGATGCTGGCATGGGATAAGGCCAAGGACTTCATCACCAAGGCCTTCACCATTATCTTTGCCGCTACGGTGGTCATTTGGTTCCTTCAGACGTTCGACATCCGCTTTAATGTGGTCGCCGATCAGTCGCAGAGTCTGCTTGCCGGTCTGGGCAGCATTATCGCTCCGCTGCTGGCGCCGCTCGGCTTCGGCGACTGGCGCGCCTCGACGGCGCTCGTCACCGGACTTATCGCCAAGGAGAGCGTCATTTCGACCCTCACGGTGCTTTTGGGCGCAACGTCGCCCGCGGTGCTGTCAACCATGTTTTCGCCGTTTACCGCTTACGTGTTCCTGGTCTTTACGCTGCTGTACCCGCCCTGCGTGGCGTCCATCGGCGCCGTCAAGAGCGAGCTGGGCGCGCGCTATGCCGTTGCCGTGTTCGCGTTTCAGGTGACGGTCGCCTGGATCGTGGCGTTTGTCGTGCATTCGGCGGGCATATTGCTGGGGTTGGCTTAGGGGCGCGTTGATGCTCCGCACTTTTGGGCGAGCAACAATTCAATAAATATGAGTCGAAATACCGACAATTGTTGAACTGCGGGGACTGTCCTACGCTGCAGATTGCCGTTCGCTGCCTATTTGCTGCCGTTTACGGATTCGTAAATACTTGCAATCGTCGGTCGATTTAACCGCATTACGCGATGCCGATGCGCATTTTGTGTGCCCCTTTCTACAATCACTTTGTGTCTATTGCCGAACATGTCTTCCGTTTCGCCTGTGTGGGGACGTGGGCTGCAATAGTCGTTTATAGAGGCTCATTGAGGAGGGAATTGATGAAAGAAAAATTCCAATCGTTCGGAAAGGCAATGCTCGTTCCGATTACGCTCATTGCCATTTCCGGTCTCTTTTTGGGTATCGGTAGCGTTTTTACGACCGAACTGACCCTTGTGTCCCTTGGCGTTAATTGGGACTGGTATGCCGCTTCGCCGCTCTTTACGTTCTTCTCGGTATTTAAGGGTCTCGGCGAGGTAATCATTGGAAACCTCGGTGTTTTGTTTGCCGTCGGCTGCGCCTTCTCCTTGTCTCGCAAAGAGAAGGGCTGGGCTGCCTTTTCTGCCCTTGTCTGCTATCTCACCATGCTCAAGACGGTTGAGATTCTACTTGGAGCAGCTGGCTTGGCTGCCGACAATACAACGGTGGAAGCTCTTCAGAAGGTCGGCCTTACGTCCATTCAGGCGAGTGAGCAGTCCGCACTCTACACTACCTCGCTCGGCTTTTTTGGCTACAGCTCTGGTGTCTTTGGCGGCATTATCGTGGGCTGCCTGGTCGCTTGGATCACCGGCCGTTTTTACAAGACCAAGCTTCCAACGGCGCTGGCGTTTTTTGCGGGCAGTCGAACGGTCCCCATTGTATCGTTGGTTGCCGGTGGCGTCCTGGGCGGCATCATGTACTTCGTCTGGCCCGTCATCGGTGGATGCTTTTCGGGTATTGCGACGTTCGTGAAAGGCTCCGGTCTGGTCGGTACGTTTGTCTATCGCTGGGTGCTCGAGAGCCTTGTGCCGTTTGGCTTGCATCCGCTGCTCGAGACGCCCATGTATTGGACTGAGCTTGGTGGCTCCATGGTCGTCGATGGAACGCGCGTGGTGGGCAATAGCGCTATTCAGCTTGCACAGCTCGCTTCTCCCAGCAGCGACAAGCTCTTGGTTAGGGCCTTCATGGCTGGCTATGGCATTAACGATTACGCGTTGTTCCCGGGCATCGCCCTTGCTATGTGGTCTTGTGCCAAGCCCCAGAACCGCAAGAAGGTTGCTGGCCTTTTAATCCCCACAGTGATTTCGACTGTTTTCTTTGGCGTTACGGAGCCTATTCTCTTTACGTTCCTGTTTGCCGCTCCCTGGCTCTACTTTGGCGTTTACGCTCCGCTTTCCGGACTGGGTGAAGTTCTCTCGGAGGCAATGGGCGTTTCGGTGTACCAGGGAAATATCAAGGACCTGATCCCATTCTTATTCCGCCCCGAGAAGCTTAACCTGCTTCCGTACCTTATTCTGCTCCCCGCCTTTTTCCTGGCAGCTTTCTTCCTCTTCCGGTTCTTTATTACTAAGTTCGATATCAAGACGCCCGGTCGAGATGATGGTGACGATATTGAGTTGATCAACAGCAGAGCTGAGTTCGAGGCAAAGGCCGCTGAGGCAAAGGGCGAGTCTGGTAGCACTCCCGAGAAGGCAGTCCAGGGCCGTGCGACCAAGGACAGCGCGCTTGCTGTTGGCATTGTCGAAGCGCTTGGTGGAGCCGACAACATTGATGATCTTGACAACTGCATCTCACGTCTTCGCGTGATTGTCAAGGATGGTTCTAAGGTTGCAGACGACGAGGTGTTCACCAAGAATCTTGAAGCTATGGGCGTTATCCGCCTGAGCGACAAGGCAATCCAGGTCATTTACGGTCCTCGTGTCGGCGAAGTCGCTTCTGAGGTGCACGAAGTTCTCGGTGACGAGTAAAACGCGCAAGTGGCTTTCAATTGCATAGCGCAATTCCAGGGCTTGGCTTCCTATCGCATGATTTAGGGGGCCAAGCCTTCTTGTTTTAGATTGTCAAGGCAGATACTCAATAGTTCTTCGAATGCGAGAATACAACTTCCGGTAAAGCAGTTAGGCTTAACGTTCTTAAGATCCATTGGGTGATCGTCATGTATCGTAAAGATCGCGTCTGCCGTCTTGGCGAGCTCGCTGTCTTCGTTGCCGGTAAACGCGAGGGTCGTAATGCCCGCGTCGTGGCATGCCCTTGCGGTTTCCAGGATGGCTTCTGTCTGACCCGATTTGGATATGAGCATCATGCAACTGAGCGTATTTCGGTTGGATTCGACAAACTGATCGGTTTCTAGGAAGTCCTGTATGACGGCCAAAAAGCCAAGTCCAACGAGCTTGGTCGCCATGTACTGCGCAACGATGCGTGAGAAGCCCTCTCCGTTTACTCCGATCATTCTGTTGCGATGCAGGGCGGCGATGAATACGTCTACATCTCCGGTGTGGCATACGAAGTGGACGCTACTGTCTTTGAGTGATTGATTCATTTCGCGGGAGACATGCTGAAGGTGCTTGAGGTCGTACATCATTTCGCGGTAGCCACGGTAGCCGAGCTTTTTCGAAAGCCTGATGACTGTCGTCATGCTGGTAAAGCATGCCATGGCGACGGGTTTTATGCCAATATCATCGAGGGTGTCGATATTGTTGAGTAGGTATTCGAGTACGCTTTGCTCGGTTTCGGATAGCTTTGCGGCTGAGTAGAGCTTGGAAATCTGCTTTTTATCAACCATTGGTGCTTCCTTCCCGCCGGACGTGTGTGGCCGCTTCCGTTGCGTAAATAATAACTCCTTGGGGAATTCCTTTCCCGCCTTGCAGCCGGGGCGGGAAGCGGCCCTCCATGCTGGATACAATATCCATACACAGGCGAACCATGCAATATTGAATGTGCTAATTGGGGGTTTCGATATGAAACTTACGGTCATAGGGGGCGGTGGCGTCCGCTCCATGTTTTTGGCAAAGAGCATAGCCCAGCAGGCGTCATCGCTTGGAATCGACGAGCTTGTGTTTATGGACAATGATCCCGAGAAGCTGCGCATCTACGGTGGCCTTGCCGCCCATGTCTCGGGCATGCTTTGCCCCACGCTTAATTTTTCACTGACGGGCGATGCGGTCGAGGCCGTTAAGGACGCCGATTACGTGATCACGACGATTCGCGTCGGTGGGGACCATATGCGCGTTCGCGATGAGCGCATTGCTCTTTCACATGGGGTTCTTGGCCAAGAGACGACTGGCGCAGCCGGCGTGTCTTTTGCCATGCGCTCCGTCCCTGCGCTTGCTTCGTATTGCGAGTTAATCAAGAAGTACGCAAAGCCGGGCGTCAAGGTGTTTAACTTTACTAATCCCGCTGGCGTCGTATCTCAGGCCCTACGCGATATGGGCTATGATTTTACTTATGGCATTTGCGATGCCCCCTCGGGCATGTTGCATCAGTTTGCCGAGTATAAAGGCGTTGATCCCGCATCGGTTCAGGGCGAGTGCTATGGACTCAACCACCTCTCGTTCTTCCGCAATGTGACGGTTGACGGCGAGGACATCATGCCCGACTTGATCCACGACGACGGGGCATATGCTCATACAGATCTTAGGTTCTTCGAGAAGGACCTCGTCCTAAATCGCGGATGCGTGCCAAATGAGTACCTATACTATTTCTACTATCGCGAGCGCGCCGTTGCCAACGTTCTCTCTTCGCCCCAGACGCGCGGTGAACTCATCGAAGAAATTAATCGAGAAATGACGAGCGAGCTTGCATCTATCGATATTGAGAACGACTTCGAAAAAGGCCTCGCGTGCTTTGAGAAGTGGTACGGAATGCGCGAAAACAACTACATGGCGGCCGAGACGGGTATTCATCGCGACAAGCCGTGGACGTTTGACGTGTACGGCAAAGATGCTGGTGGATACGCGGGTGTCGCGCTCCGTTTCATGGATATTGCTCGCTCTGGCAAGACGCAGCAGATGATCCTGTGCACCCCCAACAATGGCGCCATCCCCGGCCTTCTCGATACAGATGTCATTGAGTCAACGTGCGATATCTCCACCGATGGCTGCGTACCGCATCGCGTCGAAGCCGATTCTGTGCCCGCGGGAAACCTCGAATTGATTCGTCGCGTCAAGTACTACGAGCGCACCGTGGCGCGTGGCATCGTTAACCGATCGAAGCGCGACATTGTCGAGAGCCTCGCGATGCACCCGCTCGTTAATTCGTACTCCTTGGCGAAAGATATCGCCGCGCAGTACTTTGAGCTTAACCGCGACTACATCGACGGCTGGACAGACTAGTCTGGACGTTAAAACTAGAAATTATGGATGGGCGGACCGGCGTTTATATTGGCGCCCGTTCGCCCTGCCTAGTAAGAAAACGGGTATAGAGTGAACTTGCGAGAGAACTTCAATGTCTTTCTGGAATCGGGCGATCGGGCGAAGGGATGCCGGAGTGGCTGTACGATGGCGTTATATATCCCCTTGTTTGTTATGAGCGCGCTTCAAATTGGTGTATCAAACGTTGCAACTGAGCTCGCCTATATCAATCCGTCCATTACGCTTATTTGCACTGTGGTCGCGGCCTTTTTAAACCTGCTTCTATCGAATGTGGCTTTTTCATTATTTGCCGTCGACCGGTCCAAAGAGACGGTGCAACCTGCTCGAACCCCTCCGGTTTATCTCTTGGCCTCGACGGTTCCCCTCCAGATTTCTGGGGCGCTGCTAATTTATTTGGTTCACTTGATTTTATCGGCAATTGTAGTCTTTGCCTCGCTTGCGAGTAGCCAGCTCGGGGTGTTGTGCTCGCTTGTGGTGGCAGTAATCGTGACGCTTCTTTCCGCGTCGTTCGTATTCGTGTTAATTGAAGATGCGGACGTGGAGCAGAGGGGACTACGAGGCATTCGGTTTGCACCACGCTACATCATGCATTCGGTCACGGTGTTTCGTTCCTCCTGCAGGGAAATCGCGCGTCCCGCAACGCTGCTGGTGGCATGGAACCTGGTTGCAAGTTGCGCTATCCAGGTTCTTGTTGGATGGGTAGTTTCGAGTGCGGCGCTGCCGTCGGCACTTTCAGTGACGGCGCTTGTACATGAGGGACTTTATTATGGGGCGTTTGCTTATATGCTGCTTTTGCTAGTTCATTGTGCGGTTGCGAGTTGGCTCGAAATTGACGTGCTCATGGGGGTGTCCTTGTGCGTATCCGAGCAGGCGCGATAGCCCGAAGATGAAGCCGCGTTTTCGACATTGAGTTTCTGCGTACCTTGCTTTCTAAGCAGAATTGGCGCGCCATCTGTTAACGATCGTTTTCCAAGAATTCTTTTGTTGCTCATTTTATAGACTTCTCATTGCTATAATCGCCCACCGCTCTAGATGATCGGAGAGGTTTTCCTATATGGCTCAAACAAAGCAAGGTGGTATCACGCTCGGGCAGTGGCTCCCGCTTATCGGGCTCGCCTGCTGCGCATTCGTGTTCAACACGTCGGAGTTCATGCCCATCGGCCTTCTGACCGATATCGCCGCGTCGTTCTCGCTCGCCGAGGCCCAGGCAGGCATCATGATCTCGGTCTACGCCTGGGGCGTCATGTTGCTGTCGTTGCCGCTTATGGTGTTTGCCTCGCGCTTCGAGTTCAAGCGGATGCTGCTGGGCGTGCTCGCCGTGTTCTCACTCGGGCAGTTTCTGTCGGCCGTGGCGCCGACCTATCCTATTTTGGTCTGCGCGCGCCTGGTGGTCGCCTGCTCGCACGCCGTGTTCTGGTCGGTCGCTTCGATCATAGCCTCGCGCCTGGTCGATACGCGTCATGGGGCGCTCGCCATCAGCATGATCGCCACGGGCTCGTCCATCGCGCAGATCTTCGGCCTGCCCCTCGGTCGCGCCATCGGCCTGGCCGTGGGCTGGCGTATGACGTTTGCCGTGGTCGGAGCTTTTTCTGCCGTCGCGGTGGTGTACCAGGCAGCGGTGTTCCCGGTCATGCCGGCGGGCGAGCGCTTTACCGTCAAACAGCTGCCCGAGCTGCTCAAGAACCCGTTCCTCATCGCGCTCTACGCGGTCACGGTCTTTATGGCGACCGGCTACTACGCGGGTTACAGCTATATCGAGCCCTTCCTGGCGCAGGTCGCCCATGTCGACGCAAGCGCCATCACCATGACGCTGACGGCGTTTGGCTGCTCCGGTCTGCTCGGAAGTTGGCTGTTCGGCCGACTGTTCGATGGCCATCGCTTTCCGTTCTTGGCTATCACACTCTCCGGCGTGCCTGTGGCTCTGCTGCTCATGGGCCCGGTTGCACCGTCGCTCGTCGCCGTTCTCGCTGTTTGCGCGCTATGGGGCTGCTGCTCCACGGCCTTTAACGTGGCGTTTCAGGCCGAGCTCATCAAGTACACGCCGGCGGATTCGTCGGCCGTCGCCATGTCGATCTTCTCGGGCCTGTTTAACCTCGGCATCGGCACGGGCACCGCGATCGGCGGCGCCGTGGTTTCGGGTCCCGGTATCTCCTGGATTGGCTTCGCGGGCGGGGCGATTACCGTCGTGGGCGTCATCCTCGCCATTACGGTGCTGTTCCCGGCCATACGCCGCGCAAAGCCCGTCGCCTAATCACGTTCCCTCATCAGTTGCGGTGGAATAGAGACTGTTTGCCCGGTTTATTGGTCTCAACAGTCCCTATTTCACCGCAACTCATTTTGGGGGAGGGGATGCTCGGCGGGCATACAATGGATGGCGTTGCGTGAAAGATTGCCGGGAGGCTGCTATGTGGGCATACGAGACGACGTTCTACCAGATCTATCCGCTGGGCTTTTGTGGAGCTCCGCGCGAAAACGCCGCGCCCGTTGCCGAGGATGAGCTCGCCCAGGCTGCCAACGCTGCGCCCAACCCCGATGCGCCCATCATGAAGATCGCCCAATGGGCCGACTACCTGCAAAAACTCGGTATTGGCGCTGTGCTGATCAACCCGCCGCTCGAGTCTGATAGCCACGGCTACGATACGCGCAGCCTGCGCCATATCGACCGCCGCCTGGGCGGGGATGCCGATTTTGCCGCTGTATGCGAGACGCTGCACGCCCATGGCATTCGCGTGGTGCTCGATGCCGTCTTTAACCATGTGGGCCGCGGTTTCTGGGCCTTCCGCGACGTGCAGGAACGCAAGTGGGGCTCGCCTTACAAGGACTGGTTCCACATCAGTTTTGACGGCGATTCCTGCTATGGCGACGGCTTTTGGTACGAGGGCTGGGAGGGCCATTTTGAGCTTGTGAAGCTCAACCTGCAAAATCCCGCCGTGGTCGATTACCTGCTTGAGTCCGTGCGTCGCTGGGCCGAGGTCTTTGGCATCGACGGCCTGCGCTTGGACGTCGCCTATATGCTCGATCGCGATTTTATGCGCCACCTGCATACTTTTACCCGTGAGCTCAAGCCCGACTTTGTGCTGATTGGTGAGACGCTCCACGGCGACTACAACCAGATCGTCAACGACGAGATGCTTGGCTCCTGCACCAACTACGAGTGCTACAAGGGCCTGTACTCCAGCTTTAACTCGGTCAACATGTTCGAGATTGCCCACTCGCTGCACCGCCAGTTTGGCGCCCAGCGACGGGGTTGCCCCCCTCCTCGCCCCGCCAGTTTGGCGGCGATCCGTGGTGCATCTACCGCGGCAAACATCTGCTGTCGTTTGTCGACAACCACGATGTGCCGCGCCTGGCAAGTATCCTTACCGACAAGTCGTGTCTGCGTCCCGCCTACGGCATGCTCTTTGGCATGCCGGGCATCCCGTGCGTCTACTATGGCAGCGAGTGGGGAATTGCCGGCGAAAAGGGTGGCCCCGATGGCGACTGGGCGCTGCGACCTGCGCTCGATGAGCCTGCGCCCAACGAGCTGACGGCGTTCATCACGCAGCTTGCGCACCTTCGCTCGGCCGATGACGCTGCGGCCTGTGCTCTCAACTACGGTGCCTATCGCAACGTGGTGATCCAGAACAAGCAGCTGCTGTTCGAGCGCGCCTGTGATGACGCGACGGTGCTCGTGGCGGTGAACGCCGTGGGCGAGCCTTACACCTTTGGCGCCGGCGAGCTCAACGGGTCCTTTGTCGACCTGCTTGCCGACGATGCGCCCACGGTCGAGCTGACGGGTACCCTTGAGCTTGCACCCTACGAGGTGCGCTATCTGTTGAGAGCCTAACCCATGGCCGTGTCTGACGAGGACTATCAACATATTGAGCATGGGTTTGAGCCTGTGTTCGACCAGCGCTCGCGCGTTTTGGTGCTGGGGTCGTTTCCCTCGGTGCTCTCGCGTGCAAATGCCTTTTATTACGGCAACCCTCAGAATCGCTTTTGGCGTGTGATGGCTGCGTGCCTCGGTGTGCCTGTGCCGCCCAACGAGGGCGATCCTTTGGCAAGCGGTGAGCCCGCGACGCTCGATGCCTCCATTGCCGCCAAGCGGGCCATGCTGCTGAACGGCGGCGTGGCCCTGTGGGATGCAATCGAGGGCTGCGACATTAAGGGCTCGAGCGACGCGAGCATTCGCAACGTTGTGCCGGCACATATCGAGCGCATTACCGATGCCGCGCCGATCGAGGTCGTTGTCTGTAACGGCGGTACGGCAGGGCGACTCTACAAACGCTACTTGCAAGATCGGACGGGGTTGCCCGCCGTCGTCCTG
>URNQ01000022.1 GCA_900549245.1 uncultured Collinsella sp. | reverse complement strand
CCGAGACGATGTCGTCGTAGACGTTTTTGGGTGCAAGGCGCGGAGAGATAATCGCCTCCGTCGGGCAAGCAGCAGCGCACAGACCGCACTTACGGCAACTGTCGAGAATCTCGATAGCATCTTCCTCGATCTCAATGGCGTTCACCGGACACACGTCCATGCACGCGGTACAGCCGCTCTTCTCGTTCTTGCAAGCCAGGCACGGTATGGTGTTACCGCGCGGGCGCTCCTTGTAGTCAGCAGGATTCCACTGCGGAGCCGACGGATCGAGCGCGTCGGTCACACCGCCAAGCGGGTCTTTAAAAAAATCCAAGCCCTTGCTGATTTCGATGATGTCATCAAACAGATCGTGTTCCTGCGCCATGCGCGGCCCCTCCCTGAGCAGTGCAAACAAGCAAGAGATAATGATACGCCATCGGCCCACGCCTCGGGCAAATTACATGCGGCGCATCTTTGCGGCAAATAGCCTATGGCCTATCGCCGCCCCGATTGCACAAGGCCAATCAAGCGCCAAGCTATGCCTCGCGCATGAGCTGCACGAGCTTTTGTTTGGTCACCTTGGCCTGTTCGTTAGCCATATTGCGCTCGTTCTTAAAAGCTGCGTCCGCAACGCTCAGCAGATCGGCATCGGAAATCTCGCCAAAGCCCAGCTCCTCGAGCGTCGTCGGCAGACCAACGCGCTGGCAAAACTCGAGCACCTGATCAAGCTCGAGCGCACGCTCCAGGCGCAGCTGCACCACCAGACCAAACGCTACGACCTCGCCATGCATGGCCTTGCACTCGGGCAAAATCGTCAGGCCGTTGGCAATCGCATGCGCCAACGCCAAACCGCCCCCCTCAAAGCCAACGCCCGAAAGCAGAATATTGCACTCAATCAGACGCTCAACCGCCGGCGATATACGGCCCTTTTTGAGATCGCGCTTGGCAGCGACACCGCACTCCATGAGCGTGTCGTAGCAGGCACGAGCCGCAACCAGGGCCAAGTGCCCCGGCGCACCACCGTGCTCGTTAGTGCCGTGCGCTGCGACGCACGAACGCGCCTCGAAGTACGTTGCCAGTGCATCGCCCATACCAGCGACCGTCATACGCAGTGGGGCCGCCGCGACCACGTTGGTATCGACCACGACCAGGTCTGGATTCTTCTCGAGCATCAGGTAGCGGTCGAACGACCCATCCTCGTGATACAGCACCGAAATCGCGCTGCATGGACCGTCCATCGAAGCCGCCGTGGGGCATACGCACAACGGCAACTCGGCATAAAACGCAACGGCCTTTGCGATATCGAGCATCTTGCCGCCGCCAATACCCACCACCATGTCGCAATACTCAGCCTGGGCTTCCTTAGCCATTTCGACAACGGCCTCTTCCGTACACGGACCGTCATAAATCTTAAAGAACGGCTCGCTTAGATCTTCATCCAGAAATCCATCGACGATCTGCTTGCACAGCCGATCCTCGGTGCCCTGGTCAAACAAGACATAGGCAGCGCAGCCCAACCATGACAAATACCTGCCCTGACGCGAAAGCTCGCCCGGCCCCTGAACATACCGGCCGGGACCGCCATAAACCATGGGAAGCACCATACGAGAATCCGCCCTTTCATCGACAATTGGTGCAAAGTAACCTGACCCCTTTGCACCATTGCAAAAAGGGGCAAAGCCATCTGCCGACTTTGCCCCTTTCTTACCTTAGTCTACTCATCCATAAGGTAGTAGTGACCCAGTGCGTCGGCACCCAGAATGGCGTTTGCGACCATCTCGGGCGTCACCTCAAACGGCATGTTGCACATGGTGTCATCGGGCGCGCAGGCAGCCTCGGCAACAATCATGGCCTGCTCGCGCGTAAGCTCGGCAACGCCAAGTTCCTTCATCGTGACCGGCAGGCCCAGCTCAATGCAGAAGCCCAAGACTTCCTCGAGCTTCTCGGTCGGGGCATCCTCGAGTACCAGCTGGACGATGGTGCCAAAGGCGACCTTCTCGCCGTGATACATGCCGTGGCACTCGGGCAGCATCGTCAGGCCATTGTGGATGGCATGAGCAGCAGCAAGGCCCGAGCTCTCAAAGCCAATGCCCGAAAGCAGCGTATTGGCCTCGATGATATGCTCGACGGCAGGCGTCAGCGCGCCCTTCTCCAGCGCAACCTTGGCCTTGACGCCATCGGCCATAAGCGTCTCGTAGCAGAGCTTGGCGAGCGCCAGACCAGCCATACCGCCCTTGCCGCCAGCGCAGGTGCCGCCGTCGGCATCGTGCGTCGCCTGGGCCTCGAAATAGGTTGCGAGCGCATCGCCCATACCGGAAACCGTCAGGCGCACCGGGCTCGCCGCGATAACCGTCGTATCCATCAGGACAATGTTGGGGTTTGCCTTAAGGAAGAGATATTTATCGAACTGGCCGTCGTCGGTGTAGAGCACCGAAAGTGCCGAGCACGGTGCATCGGTCGAGGCGATGGTGGGGCAAATGATAACCGGGGACTCCAGGTAATAGGCGACAGCCTTCGCGGTGTCGAGGATCTTGCCGCCACCGACACCGACGATGATGTCGCAACCGTTGTCGCGAGCGAGCGCAACCAGGCGATCGACCTCGCCCTTGGAGCACTCGCCGTTAAAGTCCTCAAACAGCAGCTCGGCCTTAGCCTCGGCAAAACCGCCCTCGATCTTGGTGCCGACGCGCTTCTTGCCCGAAGGCGTCACGATGACGAGGGCCTTAGCGCCGAGCGGCTCGACATAGGAGCCGAGCTTGGCGAGCTCGTCCGGACCCTGGATGTACTTGCTGGGGCTATTGAAAATTGCAGCCATTTTTATCCCGTTCTCTAATAATTAAAAAAGAAAGGGGCTCCGTACGGATACGTGCGGAACCCCTCGTTACGATAACAAGAGTCGATTAGAAATCGATGTCGGTGTCGTAGTAGCAGGCCTTGAGGATCTTCTCGAAGTCAGCAGCCTTGGTCTCACGCGGGTTCTCGGGCGTGCAGGCGTCCTGCTCGGCGTTCGCGGCGATCTCGGGCAGCTTGGCGAGGAACTCCTCCTCGGAAACCATCTGCGGGTTCTCGGCGTCGACCTTCACGCCACCATTCGCGTAATCCTTGATGGACTGCGGAATGTTGAGCTGGTCGTTGAGGTCGCGGATCTTCTGGACGAGCGCAGCGATGAGCTCCTCGTTGGTCTCGCCGGGAAGGTGCAGGATCTCCTTGGCCACGTAAGCGTAACGCTCGGCAGCACGCGGGTCCTTGGAGTTCCACTGGATGACCTTGCCCAGGTACATGGCGTTAGCAGCACCGTGGATGATGTGGCCGTTCTCAAAGGCTGCACCGGTCTTGTGAGCCATGGAGTGAACGATGCCGAGCAGACCCGAGGAGAAGGCGATACCGGCGATGCACTGAGCCTCGTGCATGTGCTGACGGGCCTCATGGTCGCCAGCATAGGACTTGGGCAGCCACTCGACGATCTCGCGGATGCCGTGCAGAGCGTTGGCGTCGGTGAACATAGAGGCGCAGGTGGAAACGTAGGCCTCCATGCAGTGGGTCAGAGCATCCATGCCGGTGTGAGCGCACAGCTTGGCGGGCATGGTGTAGGTGAGCTCGGGGTCGACGATGGCGACATCAGGGGTGATGTTGAAGTCGGCCAGCGGGTACTTGATGCCCTTGGCGTAGTCGGTGATGACGGAGAACGCGGTGACCTCGGTAGCGGTGCCGGAGGTAGAGGAGATGGCGCAGAAATGAGCCTTCTGACGCAGCTCAGGAAAGCTGAACGGCTGGATGATGTTATCGAAGGACTCCTCGGGATACTCGTAGAAGACCCACATGGCCTTAGCAGCATCGATGGGCGAGCCGCCACCGATGGCAACGATCCAGTCGGGCTCGAAGTCGCGCATGGCGGCTGCGCCCTTCATGACGGTCTCGATGGAGGGATCGGACTCGACGCCCTCGAACAGCTTGACCTCCATGCCGGCCTCTTTGAGGTCGGCCTCGACGTCCTGCAAGAACCCGCCGCGGCGCATAGAGCTGCCGCCAGAAACGATGATGGCCTTCTTGCCCTTGAGATTCTTCACCTCGTGGCGAGCGCCCTCACCAAAGTACAGATCGCGAGGATTGGTAAAACGTCCCATACTGTGCCTCCTAAACAAGCCCCTCTTAGACTTGCGTATATAACGGAGCACCCGATTGGCTCCGTTAGGACCGTTTTGCGCGTTGCCGGCGATGACAATGCGCGATGTCTAAACGTCTCAACGCTCAGACAAACACTATTCTACCGTTCTGGTTGGTCAGTTATTCACCTAAAGCCGACAATGATGAAACGTTTTTTCTATCCCTGAAGACCCTTGTGGGGCATTCATACTCCCAAGCTGGGCAAACGTTTTATCAAGGTTGACCACATATCCCGGGCAGGACGGTGCTCCTCCAAAATGTGCCCCGTTCGCCGCCAAAAATCGACCGTTTGCGGCACCGTGATACCACTCAGTCGTCCAAGGTGCCGACATTTGTGCGACATCCGTCTTCGTGGTGCAAAGGTGCATGTCCAAGTGCGGCACCCCCCGGTGTGCCACATGCGGGTAAACTAGAACCTTATATAGAGACATTTGAACCCTAACCGCAGCAAAGGAGGCCCCATGGCATTCGATCCCATTCAAGAGGATTGCCATCGCCTCGTTCTTGAGGCCTTGCGCCGCAACAATATTCCGCTCACCGACGCTGCCGCCGTAGAGCGTCTGATGGAACAATTCACCCGCAACCCCGCGCCGCTCATCGTGCACGACCGCGACCGCGCCGGGCACCTCATTGCCAAGGTGGTCGAGGCTGTCGACTACCGCATTCCCTTTATCGTGGACGATACCCAGGCAGAGCAAGAAGAGACCGCTGCCGAGAACATGCTTCGCGAGGCAGCCGCGCTCGACCCCACCAACTGGGATGCCCAGCGCATGCTGACCGCCCTCACCGCCAACTCCAACGAGGAGTACGTACAGTACTTGGTATCTAAGCGCGATGAAGTCGAGCACGACCTGGCACTCAAGATCGCCTCGGCGCAGGACCCCTACGAGCGCGAGGCCGCAGGCGACCTTATGCGCCGTCCCTACCTGCGCTGGCTTGCCGCCCTTGCGTCACGCGCCCTCATTAGCGGCCGCTATCGCATGTCGCTCGAAGCCGCAAACTGCAGCCTCGACTTTGCCCCCAACGATCCGGCCGGCGTCCGCCACACCGCGATGCTCGCCATGGCTAAGCTCGAATACCCCACCGAGGAGCTCAAGCGCTTTCGCTCTGCCCACTCCGTCCCCTATCTCGCCAACACGCCGCTACGCCGTCGTCCCAAGGACGCGGAGCGCGACTTGGACCCGTGGACGCTCATCGCGCTGATGAGCGCTGCCTGGCGCGAGCTGGACTACGAGGGTGCCGAGCACTACTTACGCATCCTTGCACGCTCGTGCCCGCACGCAGCCGAGGCGCTCTACTTCCAAACCGAGTTTCCCGATGGCGTCTATGCCCGAGTCAACGTGGGTGTGGGCTCTACCGACGAGCTTGTCCTTGCGCTGTCCGAGGCGACGCCGGTACTGCAGGAGGGCTTGGGCGCCCCCGACAACGCCAGCTTTGCCGCCTGGGTCGCCACCAACGATATCGTGCGTTCCCAGATCGACGAGCGCATCCTGCGGGCGGCCGAGCAGGGCCTGCCGTTTAAGGGAGGAGACCTCTAATGGATCCGAGCGTCTACATCCCCGCCTACCTGGAGCGCGCCTACGTTGCGTCGCACCCCGAACTCACCGATGCAGCACGCGAGCTTGTCCATAACGACGTGAGCGTCAACCCTCATAAGTATGCGCAGACCGAGCATGCCCAGGCGCTGCTGTCCTATGCCGGCGTCCACCGCCACCTGCTCGACGAGCTCCATCGTATTGAGGGCATGGGCAGCGACGAAGAGTTTGAGCAGACGCGCAACCGCCTGTTCGACGATATGCGCGATGAGCTGCTCAAGATCGTCCGCGTCGATGCGCATGTCCTCGATGCCCAACTGCTCGCCATCATCCTGGCGGACACGCCTGTCGACGCCTGCCTGGGCGACCTGATGAAGCTCGAGGCAACCACGGCCGATTACCTGCAGCAAAGCGTGCCCGGATTCGACATGGAGGCTCCGCACTACTGGGCCAACAAGGTGCTGGCAGACGGCGTGACGGCGGCCGATCTCACCGTAAGCGAGCCGGCTCTTATCGGGTGGCTCCACACGCTCGAGGCCATCTCGCAGCTGTGCATGGCGAGCGCTCGCTACCGTGCTGCCGTCAACTATTCTCGTCGTGTTCTTAAGGCGGAAGGCTATCCCACCCGAGCTGCAGGCACCGTGCTGCTCGCCCTCGCTCGTCTGGAAGACGAAGACGGCTTTTTTGCCCTGGCCCACCAGCTCGAGGAGCAGATGGGGGCCGATGCCCTCGAGAACTCCCCCTGGTACCTACTCGCCCGCACGATCCTGCTGTTCAAAACGAACAAGATACGCCCGGCGACACGCGCGCTGCGCGAGTTTGCCAACCGCTGCGAGGGCGGCGCGTTCTTTTTGCTGAACCCCATGTATCAGACACCGTACCTTCCCTGCCGGCCCGAACCGCACGACCCCTGGGACCTTTCGCATCAGGCAGTTTGGGAAGCCGACGGCATTATCTCGGATACTCCCGACTTTGCCCCCTGGGCCAGCGCTTGCGAAGACGTATCGCAGCTTGCCCAGGAATTTGCGCGCCGTTACGGCTTTTAACGGCGCAAACGCCACGACCATGTCATTCACGTTAGGAACGGCTTCATGAACTTCCGCTCATCTCTCGCCTGTACCTCGAGCGATATCGCCCGCTGGGGGCTGCGCTCCGTCCTTAAGCGCCAGGGCGGCGTACTCCCCGGCCGCATCGCCATGAAGATCGACCCCGAGCTGCTGAGCGACCTCGCGAGCCTTGTCGACCGCAGCGTGGTAATCACCGGCACCAACGGTAAGACCACCACCTCCAACCTCATCGCCGATGCCGTTGCCGCCAGCGGCGCCACCGTGGTATGCAACCGCGCCGGCAACAATATGGAGCCGGGCGTGGTGGGCGCGCTGCTCGAAGCGCGCGGCAACCTTAAGCGAACCGCCGGCAGCAAGCGCGTAGGCGTCTTTGAGTGCGACGAGCTCTACACGGTGCGCGTCCTGCCCAAGCTCAAGCCGACCTACTTTGTGCTGCTCAACCTGTTCCGCGACCAGCTGGACCGCTACGGCGAGATCGACCACACCCAGGACGTCATCGCCCACGCGCTGGAGCTTTCGCCGGCAACGACGCTCATCTATAACGCCGACGATCCGCTCTGCGCCTCGATCGCCGCGCGCGTCCCCAATATGAGCATCGCCTTTGGCATTGACGGCGCCACGGGTACCGAGTCCGATCGCATTAGCGACTCGCGTTTTTGCTCGCAGTGCAACGCGCCGCTGGAGTACGACTATGTGCAGTACGGCCAACTCGGCGCCTATCATTGTCCTTCGTGCGGTTGGGGTCGTCCCGCGCTGATCCGTCGCGTGACAGGCGTTGAGCTCGCCTGCGACGGCTACGGCTTTGACCTGAACTTTGGACCCGATACCGACGCACCCACCACGCACATCACCACGCGCTATAACGGCCTGTACATGGTCTACAACGTTGCCGCCGCCTTCTTTGCGGCGCGCGAGTTGGGCGTGGACGCGGCACATCTGCAGCCCACGCTCGATGCCTACGTCCCCGCCGGCGGACGCATGGGCCGCTGGGAAATCGCTGGCCGTACCGTCGAGGCAAATCTGGCCAAAAATCCCGTGGGATTCGATCGCCAGATCCAGTCCATTAAAACGGCAGGCGGCAGGCTCTGCGCCTTCTTCCTGAACGACAACGACGCCGACGGCCACGATGTCTCATGGATCTACGACGTCGACTTCGAGCGCATCGCCAATACCCCAGGGCTTGTCGCCTTTGTCGGGGGTACGCGCGCGCACGATATGCAGGTACGCCTCAAGTACGCCGGCATCGACGCCGCCATCATCTCGAATATCGAGCAGGCGATCGGCGCCGTGGCAGACGAGGAGGCTGGCGATACTTTCTACGCCGTCGCCAACTACACGGCCTTCCCGCCGCTGGTCAAGGAGCTCGACGAGCTTAAGGGCACCGATGCGAGCTCGGTCGCCTCCCACGCCGTAACGTGCGCCGATGGTAGCGCTGTCCCCACCGATATTGCGCTGGCCGAGCTTTCGCGCCCCCTGCGCATTGTCTACCTGTATCCCGATGCCCTCAACCTCTATGGCGACGGCGGCAACGTCATTGCCCTCGAGCGCCGCTGCGCCTGGCGCGGCATTCCCGTGCGCGTGGACGAGGTCCGCATGGGCGAGTCGCTCGATCTCATTGACGCCGACATCGTCATGATGGGCGGTGGCTCCGACCGCGATCAGCTGGCCGTGGCACACGAGCTGCTCGCTCAAAAAGACAAGGTCGCGGCCTATGTTGAGGATGGCGGCACACTGCTTGCCATCTGTGGCAGTTATCAGCTGCTCGGCCGTTCGTACTACATGGGCGACGATCGCATCGAGGGTCTGGGCGTCATTGCCGCCGAAACCGTGCGCGGCTCCGACCGTCTGATCGGCAACGTCGCCGTCAAGACCGACCTGGCACCCGAGCCCTTTGTGGGATTCGAGAACCACGGCGGCCGCACCCTGCTCGATGCAGAGGCCACGCCGCTCGGAACGTCCGTCGTCGCGGGCACCGGCAACAACGGCGACGATGGCTTTGAGGGTCTCATCTACAAGGGAGTCATCGGCACGTACCTGCACGGACCGGCGCTACCCAAGAACCCCGAGCTCGCCGACTGGCTCATCGCCCACGCCCTTGAGCGCCGTGGCGACGCACAGGCAGCCGCACTGCTGCCGCTCAAACCCCTCGACGACACCTACGAGCACGCCGCCCACGACGCCGCGATGAAGCTCCTCCCCTAACGCCCCAACCACCACAAAGGGACAGGCACCTTTGTGGTGGTTTTGACCAGCCACGGTAGTTTGTCTCGATCTGTAACAGATAGAGCCGATTTGCCCGCCCAGATGTTACAGATTGAGATATTTGAAAATCGGAATAAAATCCTACTCCTGTGTGGTGGTTTTCCAGTTTGCCAACGATATACGCGCCGGCAAAAAAGTCTGCTATACTCTTTCCCGCTGTCCCCATCGTCTAGCGGCCAAGGACGCCACCCTTTCAAGGTGGATATCGCGGGTTCGAATCCCGCTGGGGGCACCATTCCAATTTTCCTCGAACCCGCTGGATGTCAAGTCTGGCGGGTTCGTTGCTTTCCGTGTCGTAGTTCAGTGTCACGAGCACGTCTTCGTCGGATACGCTCACCTGCCATACGAACGCCTTCAATAGCGTTGCGTCATCGAGCTTCGCGCCGCACTGCAGGAAGTCCGCGAAGCGCTCCGGGTCTATCTTCTGCTCCTGGATGGCCTGCAGGTCGTAGTTGGCGCGAGCCTTCTGCTGCTCAAGCTCGGCTATGCGCTCCTTCACGCCCGGCGCTATGATTCCCTGCTCGATGGCGTTCAGGATGTTCTTCAGCCCGCGCTCCGCAGCTGAAAGGGATTCCGCCGCCTGTTTTCGCCTTGTGGCAATCTCCGCCCCGTCTGCCCTGTCGGCGACCATGCGGGCTATCCTCAAGGCCTCCTCGCGGTCGGAAAGCAGCTCGCGCAGGGCACCGACGATAGCGCCCTCAAGCTCCTCTCGGCGAACGTTTCTCATGCAGCCGTCAACGCAGCTGTAGTACTCGTATTTGACGTTGTGCCGCCCGCGCCCGCTCACGCCCTGAAGGTTTCGCCCGCAGCCGGCGCATATGGCCTTACCCGCCAAGGCGAAATCGCCCCAGTCCTCCGAAGAGCGCTTCTTGGTTCCCTGCACCTGCTGAGCGTCCATGAAAGTCACCTCGTCTATGATCGCGGGCATTCCGCCCTCCTTGACTATGCCGCCCCACTCGTAGCGCCCCGTGTAGCGCCTGTTGTGGAGCATCTGGTAAACCATCGAGTAGCCGCACGGGTTGCCGTTGGAGGTCTTCACGCCTCGCTGGGCGAAGTCCCGAGCTATCGAGTTCACGGTCTCGCGGTTGACGCGCCGCTTGAAGGCCTCGCGCACGAACGCGGCGTCATGCTCGTCTATCTCGTACTCGTCGTCCTCCGACTTGCGGTAGCCGAACACGCGCACGCCGTTGGTCTTGCAACGGAGCGCGTTACCCTCCATTCCGCGCTTGGTGCGTATGGCGGTCTTCTTCGACTCGCAGGCGGCAAGGCCTTCCAGCAGCTTCTCGTAGATGATGCCCTCGGGCGAGTCGGGTATGGCCTCAAGCGCCGACACGAGCTTCACGCCCTTCTTGGCAAGCTCGCGCTTGTATATGGGCGCGTCGTACTCCCCACGGGAGAAGCGATCCATCATGTACACAAGCACTATGTCGGATTCGCCCGCGTTGGCTATCATGCGCTGGAACTCGGGACGGTCGTCGGTGCGGCCCGATATGGCGTAGTCGCAGTACTCGGCGGCGATGGCGTAGCCCTCGCGTTTGCACCAGTCGCGGCACACGCGCAGCTGGTCGTCTATCGAGGCCTCGCGCTGCTTGTTGCATGAAAAGCGGGCGTATATCACCGCTGTTTTTGGCATAATAAGAAACGGCCTCCTTCTGTAGAGGTTTATGAGTGAGCCTCACGGGCAGCGCTGCAACGCTTCGACCCCGTGGGGCTTCTTTATTCTTTCGGCGCGTAGAACTCGCATCGCGGGCAGCTCGCCCGCAGTATCCCGCGACCCTCCCTGATGTACTGGCGGCATAGGTCGCCGTGAACGCACGGAGCCTTGCCGGCATGTTCCGAGGCCTTGGCTTTCTCGTAGTCGGCGAGCGCTTCGAGCATGCTCTTGTACACGATGTCGGCCATCTCCGCTTTGGCCTGCTCGGTATTCGTCGCTCCCATGCGCGCCATCCTCCTATCTATATAGAACGGTAAACGAGTACAGCATCATGTCGCTGTCGCGCGTGTTTGCGCTAGTCGCCATCTTGATGTCGACGATCTGGCAACCTTTGTCCTGGATGCGCGACAACGTTCCGTCGATACGCTCGGTAACCTTGTCCTCAAGCTGCGTGGCGGTCGAATACATGGCCTTGCCCGCGACCTGGAACACGAGGGCGTGCACTTTCCCGTCGCTTACGATGAACTCGTCAGCGTCGCTTGCCATTTTCTTTGCGGCGCTCTTGTTGAACATTCCCATGCGCTACTCCCTTTCATCCTCGTACGACTCCGCCCTATCGAGTAGAGCGTCAACCGATATGCCCATAGCGTGTGCAATTTTGTATACGATGCTCGCTTTTGGGTCTTTGATCTTGCCGCTGAAAATCTGCGACACGTGAGCGTCTGACATACCGGACGCCCTGCACACATCCGCTTGCTTCATGCCAAGCTCGTCGAGGTAGTCGTTCAATGCGCGTGATAGCTGCATCTTTAGCCCCTCTCACCTAAAGACTATTCGAGTAAATCCTAACAGAAATTAGGAAAAACTCAATATGCTATTGATTCCTAATGCTCATTAGGATATTGTTTTGCTCGTACCTAATGGGCATTAGGAAGAAGGGAGGATCGATGAACAGCCTGCAAGGTCTCGTTGCTGCTCGCATTGCCGAGCTGCACATCACGAAGCAGAGCGTAGCCGACGCAATCGGTTGTTCCCTCGTGACCTTCAACAAGAAGGTTAACGGCGAGAGCGACATAACGATTACGGAAGCACGAAAGCTCGCGAATGCAATCGAGGTGACGAGCGATGAAGTCTGCCGACTCGCGCCCTAGCGCCGAAGCAAAGCGCGAAACGCTTCGCGAAACCAGGTTGGATCAAATGGTAACGACGCTCACCAAGGCCTACAGAGATTGGGAGCGCGAGCAGAAAGGCGAGAAGCAGGCGTAATGAGGCAGTGGTCGACACATGAACTCATGTACCTCGAAGAGCACGCGGGCGAAGGCGCTAAGGCGATAGCCAAGGCGCTGGGACGTTCGGAAGACTCTGTTAAGTGGCAAGCGCAACGCTGCGGACTCTCGCTCCGCAAGCGCAGCCAGTGCCCCAACTGCGGCAGATGGACGTTCCGCCCCCTGAACCGAATCAACGGCTGGTGCATCGAGTGCACGAAGGAACTTCACATGTCCGACCTAGCCGAGCAGGCCAACGCCATGCGAGAGGAGGCGATCAGGGAGAAGAGGAACAACCAGGAGCGACAGCGCTACTACAGCGCAAAGAGCCGCGCCAAGAAAAAGCAGAAATAGGCACACCAAAAGCCACACGTGCTATGACCAGCGGAAACATCAGAAAGGAGCACGAAATGCAAAGCAAAAAGAAAGCGAGCGCCCCCAGCTACCACACTCCGAGCGCCCGCATGAACCGCATCGAGAACGATGCTTCGACCATCATACCATTCGAACGCAAGCAGCGCCCCACCGCGAAGGAGATGCAGGACGCCTCCCAGTTCAAGGCTGGCGTTTTGGTCGGCTTCCTAGCCGCCACGCTCATCTTCCTCATCGTCCTGTGGGCGTGGATCATCCCCACGATGGACGGCGCGGTGGCAACCGCCCAGCAGGCCTACGAGACCACGGCGGGTGTCGTCCATGCGTAACGACGAGCGCTACAGCCCCAAGCCGCAGAGCAACCAGCTTGAGATATTCGGCCTCGGCTTCGCAGGCGAGCAGGACTTCCAAGAGGCCCGCAAGTGGATCGAGAACAACCCCGGCGCCTGGAACTTCATGGTCGAGAACGCCGTGAGGCTCAACCGCAAGGGCTACGTGTCGGTCAACTACCTGGTGAACATGGTGCGCAACGAGCTGCACGTGGCCTGCAAGAACGGCATCGCCCCGAGCCTGGCCCGTATCATGGAGGCCCGCTACCCGCAGCTGAAGGGCGCTTTCAACAAGCACCGCAGCCAGTCGGACGGTTTCAGCGAATGAGCTGGGTTCAAACGCTGGCAGCGACGGCGTGGGTCGTGGTTCCGGTTCGCGAGGTCGTGGGCAAGCAGCGCCCCCGCACCGATTACCGCAACCGCCGCACCTACACCCCCACCAAGACCTTGAAGGCCGAGAAGGAGGTGCGCGACGCGTGGCGGGCCGAATACGGCGAGACCTTCGCCGGGCACGACGGCCCCGTGAGGATGCGCATATCCACCTACCGACCGCTCGCTAAGAGCAACCCCAAGTATTGGGAAGGGCGCTCTGACATGGGAAAGCCCGACTGGGACAACGTGGGCAAGCTCGTCTGCGACTCGCTCAACGGCCTCGCATTCAAGGACGACCAGCAGGTGATCACCTGCACCGTGGACAAGCGCCCGAGGCCCTGCCACGGGATGCAACCGTTTATCAGCATCTACATCGAGTACTTCGTCGAGGAGTACGTGAAGGAGAAGAAATGAAGCACTTCGAGAACAACGTGAACGACGGCATGAGCCGCACCGACAGCATCGAGACGCTTATCGACCTCACCAGCTGTATCGCCGTGAACGCCCTCATGGTGGCGGGCGGCGAGGCCGAGGCTGACGAGAAGGACACGGGCGCTTGGTGGGCCATGATCGCCCTGGCCGAGGCCGCGCTTGAAAGCTACCCCGAGGACGTGCGCGCCAAGGGCTACCAGGTCGTCAACGAGAACACCAACCGGGAGCTTGTGGAGCAGGCGCGCCGCAAAGAGGCCGAGCAGGCCGCCAAGCACGTCATGAGCATCATCTTCGGCGTGAAGAAGGAGGACTAGCCGTGGCGCTGATCACAACGCAACCGGTAAGCGCACACGCCCTGTTCAAGCAATCGACCATCAAGGGCGACGAGGCGGTCTTGCAGTTCTCCGTCCGAATGGACAGCGAGAACGCCTTCCCCCTGATGAAGAAGACGGGCGGCTACGTGATCCTGACCGTGGAGAGCGAGCAGAAGACCATCGAGTTCGACGACGAGACCGGGGAGGTCTGGGATGAGTAGCGAAGCCGAGAACGTTGTGGCCGAGGTCATCGAGGAGCAGGACGCATCGAGCCTGACCGTGGCCTACAAGCCGTCCGTCATCGAGGCGAACTTCGACGCGCTCGAAGCCCACGTGCGCAAGACCGTCGAGGCCTACGATGGCGCGACCTACGACCTCACCAAGAAGGAGAACATCGCAGAGGCCAAGCACGACCGCAGCTACCTCAACGGCCTCAAGAAGGAGATCGACGAGCGCCGCAAGGCCGTGAAGCGCGAGTACAGCAAGCCGCTCGACGCCTTCGAGAAGCGCTGCAAGCAGATCACGGCCATCATCGACGAAGCCGCCGACAACATCAAGGCGCAGCTCGACCAGGCCGAGGAAGAGCGCAAGGCCCGCGCTTACGCCAAGTTGCAGGAGCACTACGAGGAATTCGCCGGGCTTCTGGCCCCCGTCGTGCCCTATGAGCGCTTCCACGAGCCGCAGTGGCTCAACAAGACCTTCGGCGAGATCAAGGCTTGCGAGGCGCTTGAGGCGAAGGTCTCCAAGCTGGCGGGCGACTGGGAAACGCTTAAGTCACAGTTCGAGGGCGAGCCTTTCTATGCCGAGGCCGAGCGCGAGCTGTTCGCGACCCTCGACCTGGGCGCAGCGCTCACAGCGGCCCGCAAGGCGGCAGAAGAGGCCGCGCGCATTGCCGAGCTGAAAGCCGCCATGGAACCTGAACCAGAGCCGAAGGGCG
>URNQ01000021.1 GCA_900549245.1 uncultured Collinsella sp. | reverse complement strand
AGCCTGCCGCGGCCGAGCCCGAGCCCAAGCTCTATCGCAACGCCGCCGGCAACATCCGCTTTGGTTCGGATGCCATCCGTGCGCTCGGAATGCTTCCCGAGTCCTGCACGCTCGATTACGAGGAGGGCGAGGAGCCGACGTTTGAGCCCGAGCCTGCGCCCGTTGTCACTGCGGATGATGAGTCTGCCGCGGTTACCGCTGCCGTTGCCGAGCCCGAGGCGGTGTCTGCGATCGATCCCGCGGCAGGACTGGACATTTTGGCTCCCGCCGCGCCGGCGCAAGACGTTGCGGACGAGTCTGACGACGATTACGTTGAACAGCCGAGGCGCGTGTCTTACGAGAGCGATACTGATTTCTCTGCCGAGATTCCCGCGGCAACGCCCCATGCCGATATTGCATCCGCGTTCTCTTCGATTGGCGCCAGCGCTTCCAGCTTCTTTAAGGGTGCGCTTGCAAAGGGCAGGAAATTTGTCGACGATTTCGAGGAGAAGCGCGCTGCCGCACGCGAGGCCGCCGAGCAGGAGGCTATCGCTCAGCAGCAGGCAACCGAGGCGGCACGTGAGCGCGCGGCGCAAGAGTTTGAGCAGAACGAGGCTATGCAGTCCGGGCCCGTCGACGCTGCCGAAGCTACGACGTCCTTTGAGTCCCAGCAACCGACGTCAGCGGATGTTGTTGAGGCAACAACGTCTTTCGAGGCTCAGCAGCACGTCGATAGCACCATGTCGTTTGATGCCGCGCAGTTCGATTCCACGATAACGTTTGAAAAGCAAGGCACCGCAATTGCCGAGTCCCTTCCTGTTTCCGATGAGCAGGGCGACACGGCAGACGATGACGAGCCCATTGATGCTGCTGAAATCCAAGATGCCGCCGAGGACGAGTCCGTCGAGGCCAACTCTGACGAAGAGCAATACGCGGCAGCCGATCAAGGTGATTCGACCGAGGTCGAGCAGGAGGAAGTGCCTGCGGTTTCCGAGACTCCCGAGACGGATGAGTCGAGGCCTTACTCCACGCAGATTTTCACCATGCCGACCCCGAGTGGTTCCGGTGCCACGGTTGCCAATGTCGCTCCCACCCAGGACGAAACGGTCGATTCCCTTATGGCCCAGATTTCCTCCCAGGCATCGCCGCGTCCGCAGATGAATGTTCCCGATCCGGCGTCGGCACCGTCGCCTGCACCTTCCTCGTCTCCGCTGGCTTCGGTCCCCGATCCGTCGCTGCCGTCTATGAAGCAGGCAAACGTTGCGTCTCGCACGTCGCTGTTCGACCTTCCCGATCCCTCTGCCCAGGTCAACGACCCCTTTGCTACTGCCCAGGGTCCCGAACCCACATCGGCACCCGTTGCGCCTTCTATGCCCGTTGCGTCGGGCGCGCAGCCGATCGAGACCATTTCGGCTCCCGCCCCAGCGGCACCCAAGTCTCGCAAACGCGGCCTGGGTGGCCTGTTCGGTCGTAAAAGGAAAAACGAGCAGGACAGCATGAGTGATTGGCTGGGCGTCGAAGACGATTACGATGCCAAGAAGTCCGGTCGCGGTATCGGTTCGTGGGATAACTTCGAGGACGATAACGATGGCTGGAAGGGCGGCGCTACGTCTTCCGATGGCGCTTCTTCCGAAGATATGCTCTCGGTTGTCGCCTCTATGGGCGATGATGAGCTGCTCGGTCACGATATCTGGTTTGTGGCAACGGGCGCCTCGGATTGTGATGGCGCCGGCATGAAGGCCTTCTTGGCTTCGCATCGCGATAAGCTCCGCGGCGTATTCTTCATCAATCTTGAATCCGTCGGCGCCGGTAGGCTTTCGGTGGTGACGGTTGAGGGCGAACAGCAGCTGCTCAAGGGCGATCGCCGCATCATGAACCTGGTCAGCAAGGTGTGCAAGTCGTTCCATGTCGATTGTGGCGCGCTCGAGATGCCCTATGCCAAGACCGATGCCTATGCCGCGCTCGAGGCGAGCCGCCGAGCCCTCACCATCGCCGGCGTGGACGGCACGCGTCTGGCTTGCGCTCGTACCGAGGACGACCTGCCCCACAATGTCAACCCGACGAACATTGCCACGGTATCCGAGGTCGTGACCGAGGTTATCCGCCGTTCGTAGACGGAGCTCTAAGGAGTCAACGTGTTTTCGTATATTAAGCGCCATTGGCCTGTCTACGTGATTTTGACCTTGATTGCCATTGCGTTAGGATTTGGGGCTGCCTACATCGTGGGTGCAAAGGGCTCGACCCCCGCCTCCGCAATCAGCGAAGAGGTGGAGCAAGAACAGAGTACGGGTGCCGATGGGATTCCTGAGTCCGAGCAGGCAATCGTTGATGGTGGATCTTCGTCTGCAGAGTAGATACGGCGATTTACATGATTGAAAGCGGGCGAGCCAGGGGGATGGCTCGCCCGCTTTTTCATCGCGCTAGCGCTTCTTTGGGGTCGACCTAAGGCGAGCGAACCATAGGGCTGCGGCACCCGAGGTCAGGAGCGCGGTGATGCAAGCGGCGATGGGAACTGATCCTGTTGCCGGTAGGTCCTGCGGTAGGGTACAGCGTTGAATGACACGGTCCTCGTCATGTGACTCAAGTTTATCGCCGCCGCCGTTGCGGCAAAGATCGACGCGTGCGCTGTTGGTGAGTGCGGTTTGGGGTGTATAAGCCGACGTCGCCTGCATGTGCACGATTGCGCCCCGAGCGTCTGTGCCAAGGATTGCTTTGGCATCGTCAAGGTCGTCGTGCTCATCTTTGAGATCATCGCGGGTCCAAGAATCCGCATCGCTTCGAGTCGTAAAGCCGGCGGCTACCGCATCGTATTCAATGCGAATGCCCGTTACGACGGTATTGGACGCAAGGTTGAGTTCTTTCGCCTCGAGTGTGGTGGATTCCGTGGTCGAGACATCCGCCTTCCAGAGGTGCCAGCCGTCGTAATCGACGAGGCGGCAATCCTCACCCAGACTTTCCCTTACTTCGTCGGACTCAAGCCAAGGATTTTCGTGCCCATCGTCAAGTGTCGCGTTTGCCGGCTCATCGACGTCTGTCGAGTCCAACGGCGTCGTGCGATACCACACGTTGCACAGACCATTGAGGTCGCCGATGGCGACGGGGGTTTCGATTGAGACGAATCTCGCCGTATCGTCCTCGGCACACTCAAGATCATCGGTAATTGTAAACTCATCAACCCAGGTAGTTGAATCGTTTCGAGCGTCGATGGTATAGGAGAAAAGCCCATCCGTATTGGTTTGCATCGCGGCACGGTTTTTACCATCGCCGTTAGCCAACAGGCCCTTTTCGATAGGTTGGACAAGTTCCTGACGCTTGTCGACCTGCCCCTTGATCTCGATGGGCGCATCCTTCATCGCGACGGATTGGACTTCTCCCGTATCCTTTATTTCAAACGTTATCTCCTCGGCAAGGTCATAGGTCCGCGGAGACATCATTTCGCGCAACGAGTAGGTGCCGGGTGCAAGATGTTCGACGCGGTGTGGCTTGTCGGATGAGGTCCAGGAGTCTATTTCGGTTTTATCGGGACCATATAAGGTGAGCCGTGCGCCTTCTACTTCCTGCTCACCGCTTGCATCGACCTTGGAGATATCAACCTTGGTGTAATCGTCGGATACGTTAAGCCGTGCTTCTACAACGGGTGTTTTCTGGTCGGCATAAGTAAGGTCGACAATATGGGTTGTCTGATCGAGCAAGAAGCCTGCCGGCGCTTGAGTCTCGACAACCTCGTAGCGTGCGGTGTCAGATCCCAGTGGGAGGTTGTCCGCGCGTGCTTCTCCAGTTTCATCCGTCGTGACGGTAGCGACAGTCTCACCGTCGAGTGCGGCAATGCTACCGTCGGGGCGCACGATATCACCCGAGGCACGGATCTCAAAGATGGCGCCCGCGAGGCTGCTGCCGTCTACGGCATCGGTTTTAACGATCCTGATATTTCCGGTCGCGGCGCGGTCATAATACGAGGCGATTGCAACGGGCGTTAGGTTCATGTCGGCGGGTATGTTTACCTCGATTTCTTCGCTGACAAGATAGGGCTCTTTGGCCGAGGTTTCGCGTACAAAATAGGTGCCCGGCACGAGCGATTCGGGCAGTGTGACGGTCCCGGTCGCGTCAGTCGTAAAGGTGTCCATTACGTTATGTGCTGGATACCAGCAAGTTTGTGAGACAGGTTCGTGATTGCTGTCGAGGAGTTGGAAGGTGAATCCGGCTAGGGGAACAGAAGCGCCTGTTTGGGCATCGCGTTTTACAATCTGGAGATGCGTCGACAGAGCGTGGTTGTCCACGATATATTGAAGCTCGGCGCCGTCGGAAATCTGATTTGCCCCGACGGTCCATTCCCCTGCACGTTTAAAACCCTCGGGGACGGTTTCCGGAACCTCGCGAACCGTGTAGCCGGCACGGTCGTATGGGACGGCTCCGTGGACACCGGCGGGTCGCTTGCCTGTGCCGAACCATGCTTCGGGCTGGTCTTTGGTGGAGGCAAAGCCATAGATGTTTGTGGTCAGTGTGCCAACAACCTGCTGAGAGCTGTTGCTGACAACCTCAAAGACAACACCACCCGCCGGCTGCTCCAGGCCGGATTGGTCGCTATTGCCGTAATCCTTGAATTTGGAAATCTCAAGGTTAAACGCAATGGGGATATCGGAAACGCGAGATTCGATCTCGACCACGCCTGAATCGCCGAGCTGGTCGGCTCCAACGGTATAGGTCCAGCTGTCGTTGGATGGCAGGTAGCCCTCGGGGGCTTTTGATTCGTAGATGGTAAAGGTTCCTAAGGGGACATCGGCGAGGGTGGCCCGACCGCTTTCGTCGGTCGTGAGGATTTGTGCCCATCCAGGGGTTGATTGCGACACACACGTGAACTCTGCTCCTGCGAGCGAAGCTCCCACCTGGTGGCTGGCATTCGTCGCGGCATCGAGTTTTACGATACGCAGGTTGATGGTGCCGGGCTGTTCATCAATGGCGACCCGCCCGCCGTCATTCCCCGTGGTAAAGGCAATACGATCGTGGCGGGGGACATAGCCGGCCGGCGCCTTCGTTTCAACTAGGTAGTATGCCGTGTTGGGCAGAAGTGTTGCTTGCGCTCGACCGTTGCTGTCCATCTTGATGGTGCCGACACGCGCGCCGCTGGCGCTCTCAAAAATATCGAATGTTGCCCCGGTAAACTGATAGGTATTGTTTCCGCTGGTAATAACGGTGTTAGCAGACTGCTTTTGGAAGGAAACAGACACCGCCGGCAGTACATAGAGCATGTCTTGACGTTTGCTGCCGCCCGATACGGCCCCTAGATAGCGTCGCGCGCGGTGCGGAGCGGCTTTGATGCTTCCTGATTTTGCGCTGTCGTGGAGCCACCGCGCAGCCGCCACGACTTCATTGTCGGCGGTAAAGTGTCCGCTCTTGGTTTTACCCTGAGCGGTCGTGTAGGAGTAGGTGCCGTCGACATGGGTAGTGCCGTTGAGCATCCATACGGCAAGCTGGGTGGCGGCGCGGGCGCGATCGGGTGAAAGATGGTAACCGCCAAACGACGTGGTGGTGGGATATCCGTGACAAACGATTGCCGCGAACTCGTCGTCGAGCCACACCCAGCCTTGATCAAAGTTGAGCCATGGGCCGCCCGGTTTGGTGGGGCCGGGGCGCTCCTGGTTCATGCAGTAGGCAATCGAGGTGTCTTGAGCTTCATACTTGCCGATGAAGAAGGGTCCACAATCATCGCTAATAGTGCGGAAGCCGAGCTGGTCGTAGCCATCGACGGCAAATGCGGCTCCCGGTGCCAGGCAGCCGAAAAGCAGGAAGAGGAGCAGGAGCAGCGGACCTGTTGCGATTGCGCTGTGGACAGAGTGCGTGGGTGCGTTGGACATGGCTGCTCCTTATCCCTCGTGCGTCGCACGGGGAGGCTGCGACGCGTAGGATGAGGCTACCCCCGAGGTTCATGCGGGTAAGTACCGGAGCCTGACCAAAAGCTTGCCCAATTCCTGACAAATTGAGCTCAAATACAACAATCAAGCAAAAGCGCAGGTAGAAGATAAGGGGAACAGGAAGTCAAAGGTCCTCGTCTCCACAATTGACGCGATTTTCAAACGAATCTCCACAGCTAAAACAAGCATTGCCACCCTTGTATCGAACAAGACAACCGCGTTATACTATCCCCCACATATGCGGGCATCGCCAAGTGGTAAGGCATCAGCTTCCCAAGCTGACACTCGCGGGTTCGAGTCCCGTTGCCCGCTCCATTCGAATTTCAGGCACGGTAACGTTTCGTTACCGTGCCTTTTTCAATAAAGTGCCGGGACTCGAACCCGACAGGGTGCGAGCGTTAAATAAACGCGAAGCGTTTATAGCGAGCAGGCAAGGTCGCCGATAGGCGGCCGCAGCCGGTGCGGATTTGCGAAGCAAATACGCGGACGTCCCGTTGCCCGCTCCATCAGCAAAGGAAGACGTGGGGACGGACAATTCGGCGGAGTCTTCCCCTTCGGCTTCGTGAAGCTGAGGGGCTCGCCTGAAGCCGGTGCGGATTTGCGAAGCAAATACGCGGATGTCCCCATGGCTGCTCTTGCGGCAAAATGTTAGGTTAATGCCTACTGCCATACTTGCACCTGCGCACGGTACAATGGTTGGGTTACGACCAACGTGCCAATAACCAAAAAGGAGCCGCTATGATCGATCGCTATACCCGCCCGGAGATGGGACACATCTTCTCCCTCGAGAACAAGTACGCCATTTGGCAGGAGATCGAGGTTCTGGCCTGCGAGGCCCAGGCGGAGCTCGGCAAGATCGGTATTTCCAAAGACGAGGCCCAGTGGATCCGCGACCATGCCAACTTTGAGAAGGCGAAGGTCGATGAGATCGAGGAAGTCACGCGCCACGACGTCATTGCCTTCCTGACCAACATGAAGGAATACATCGATGCCGATGTTCCCGAGGGCGACCCCAAGCCCAGCCGCTGGGTTCACTATGGCATGACCAGCTCCGATCTGGGCGACACGGCCCTGTGCTACCAGCTCACCCAGGCCTGCGACCTGATCATCGAGGATGTCAAGAAGCTCGGCGAGATCTGCAAGCGTCGCGCCTTCGAGGAGCGCAACACGCTCTGTGCCGGCCGCACTCATGGCATCCACGCCGAGCCGATGACCTTCGGCATGAAGTTTGGCTCTTGGGCCTGGGAGCTCAAGCGCGATCTGGACCGTCTTGAGGACGCCCGCAAGAATGTTGCCTTCGGTGCCATCTCGGGCGCTGTCGGCACGTACAGCTCCATCGAGCCGTTCGTCGAGGAGTACGTCTGCGAGCACCTGGGCCTGGTTCACGACCCGCTGTCCACGCAGGTTATTAGCCGCGATCATCACGCCTACCTCGCCGGCGTTCTTGCCACCACCGCGGCCACCTGTGAGCGCATCGCTACCGAGGTTCGCAATCTGCAGAAGACCGATACACTCGAGGCTGAGGAACCGTTCCGTAAGGGTCAAAAGGGCAGCTCAGCCATGCCGCACAAGCGCAACCCCATCACCATGGAGAAGGTCTGCGGCCTGTCGCGCGTCGTGAAGTCCAACGCCCAGGTCGCCTTCGATAACGTCGCCCTGTGGCACGAGCGTGACATTTCGCACTCCTCTGCCGAGCGCGTCGCCCAGGCCGATAGCTTCATTGCCCTCGACCACATGTTCCAGTGCCTCATCCGCGTTATCGACGGCCTGCAGCTGTACCCTGCCCGCATGATGGCCAACCTCAATAAGACCCGCGGCCTCATCTTCTCCTCCAAGGTGCTGCTCGCCCTCGTCGACACGGGCATCACCCGCGAGGACGCGTACGCCATTGTGCAGGAGAATGCCATGGCAACCTGGCACGAGGTACAGGATTGTGTCTCCGGCCCTACCTTTAAGGAGCGTCTCGAGGCTGACCCGCGCTGTACCGTCAGCCAGGAAAAGCTCGACGAGATTTTTGATCCGTGGGACTTCCTCACCCGTATCGACACGGTCTTTGATCGTCTGGAGCAGCTGAGCTTCGAGTAGGTTCGGGCATAACGTTAGCTTTTTAGGGCGCTTTGCTGGTAATGTGTGTTGCCGGCAAAGCGCCTCGTTGCATTTAGGGAAAGACGGGGATAATAGTCGTCTCGAATAACATTCTGAGAGGGGATCGCATGATTTCGTTTGATTACAAGCCTCAGGGCGTGTGTGCTCGCAATATTCACCTCAATCTTTCCGACGACGGCAGCAAGGTACTGGGCGTTGAGTTTACCGGCGGCTGCGACGGCAATCTCAAGGCAATCTCCAAGTTAGTCGAGGGTGCTCCTGCCGATCGCGTAATCGAGGTTCTCGCCGGTAATACCTGCGGTATGAAAAAGACCTCTTGCGCCGATCAGCTTACGCGCGCTATCGAGGCCGCTCGCGCCGAGATCGCCTAATGGGTATCGCCGACCACATCAAGAATGGAATATCGCGCCGTGGCTTTGTGCTCGGCGGTGCTGCCGCGGGCGCTGCCACGGTGCTTGCCGGTTGCTCGAAAAAAACGGGCACCAGCGACGATGCCGCCGGCGAGCCGCAGGTTATCAAGGACGATTCGAAGATTGTCTCGATCACTGATGAGTACGAAGCTGTTGATATCGATCTTGAGCCGGCGGCGTCGTGGACGCTGCCGCTGGGCACGCTGCTGTACTACTGCGATGGCGACTACGCCGCCGCGATGATGGCGCCTGCTTCTGCCCTGCATGCCAATACGCTTGGTGTGCTCAACCTGGGCGATGGCTCGCTTACCACATTAATCGAGGATCCTATCGAGGGCACGGGATATGCTTTTTACGATGTCCGTGCCGGCGATGGCGTGTTTGCGTGGGTTGAGATGAACTTTGCCAATTCATCGTGGAAGCTCTACGCTCAAAATCTGTCGGGCGCTTCGCTCTCTGGCGACGTGGTTGAGCTCGATCGAGGTGGCAAGGACTACGATCCGCCACTGTTTACGGCGTTCGGGTCATCAGTCATCTGGTATAAAATGCCTTCGGCAGGCGGCAATAAAACGAGTAACGATTCGTTTTGCTATCGTCGCTCGCTTGATGAATCTAAGGCCGAGACAATTTGGAAATCGACGGGCCGCTTTGCGTCGGCCCCACGCGCGAGCGACGGCATTTTGACCATCTCGCCGCGTGTCCGCAACGACGAGGGCGTCTACTACGGCATAACGGCAATCGATCTGACCGATGGTAACAACACCAAACGTGCCCAGCTAGTCCTTCCCTCGTCAGTCTCGCCATTCGAGGCCGTATATATGGGCGATACCTTCGTGTTTTCTATCGAGGCGACCTATAGTGGCGTGGGCAGTCTGGGCAACATGGGCACGTATATCGGTAATGAGGGAGGGCCGTACCTCTTTCTGTCACGCGAGCCGCTCGCATGTGCTGCCGGCAAGAAGAATAAATATCTCGTTAAGGTGCAAGCATCGCATTTTCTCATCGACACCTCTGCCAAGACCTATGGCTCGCTGCTGTCGCCCGACCGCGCTTTGGAGTATGGTGATTATCCAGCTACGGCGGGAAAATCGGACTCATTCCTTACGTACGCCACAGTGCGCAACAGCCAGGGTATACCCGAGACGGTCACCGCACGCCTATTCTCTCTTTAATCTTAGAGGGGTTAAAAAGGCGCCAACAGGGGAATAAACGCGTTGTAATTGTGAGTACCGCCCGCCGAGCTGCCGCGTCATAGCGGCATCCGGCGGGCTCAGGTGCGTTAAAATGGGCTTGTTCTTAGCTAATTGAGACAGGGGGGCCGTGTTATGGCTTCAGATGCAAAAAAGATTCTGCTGGTCGAGGATGAGAAGGCAATCCGTGACGCCGTCGCTGCCTATCTCGAGCGCGAAGGCTACTGGGTTGTGGGCGTCGGCGACGGCCAGTCCGCGATCGAGGAGTTCGAGAAGCATCAGTTTGACCTGGTCGTGCTCGACCTTATGCTCCCCAAGATCCCCGGCGAGCGCGTTTGCCGCACCATTCGCGATACCTCGGATGTCCCCATCATCATGCTGACTGCCAAGGGCGAGATCGAGGACCGTATTATCGGTCTTGAGCTCGGCGCCGACGACTATCTGATTAAGCCGTTCTCGCCGCGCGAGCTTGTCGCGCGCGTTCGCGCTCTGTTCCGCCGTGCCCATCAGGCCGACGAGCCAGCCGTCGAGGTACTCGACTTCGGCGATCTGGTCATCGACATCTCGGGCCACAAGATTTTGGTCGAGGGCAAGGAAGTCGACCTGACGGCTTCCGAGTTTAAGCTGCTCACCACGCTTGCCCGTCACCCCGGTCGCGTCTACAACCGCATGGAGCTGGTCGAGAAGGTGCTCGGCTACGACTTTGAGGGCTATGAGCGCACCATCGATAGCCACGTGAAGAACCTTCGCGCCAAGCTGGGCGATGATCCCAAGAAGCCCAAGTGGCTCTACACCGTCCACGGTGTCGGCTATCGCTTCGAGGCTCCGGCCAAGACCGATAAGTCGGACGAGAAATAGGGAAATCACATATGACACCTGCGCGCTTTGAAATCGGACAAAAGCACAAGCAGGAGAGCGAGGCGGGTTCCAAGGCTAGTTGGAACACGCCTCGTTCCGATTCACGGCCAACGATGAGCTATCCCTCGCGCATGGCACTTGCTTTTGCTCTGACATCGCTCATGACGGTATTGGTGCTGGTGGGCGTGGTCTCTGTTGTGTGGGGCACGGTCTTTTCGGATTACACGCGCTCCAATATCGTCGAAATCGCAAATTCCGCCGCCGAGAAGTTGGCAACCTCATATGAGGAAAACGGCTCTTGGACCGCGGGAGAACTGCGCACGGTCGCAACGTCGAGTTTGGTTTCCGACGATCTGGGTATGCAGGTCGTCAATAAAAAGGGCGTGATCGTTTATGACGATTCCTGGCCCTCGGCAAGCGCCACCGCCGATGTACGCGAAAACCAGGCTACGACCGACGACACGAGCGGCAAGAGGGCATCGCATAGCCCGGTCTCGTCTGCTCCAACCGACTCCGATAGCGTTGCTAACGTCGAGATTGTAACGTCTTCCGGCGAGCATGTCGGACAGGTAAAGCTGTGGGCCATCGGCTCCGATGCTCTGCTCACCAAGGCGGACTCTGCGTTTAGGGAGAAGACCTTTAACGCCATGGCCCTCGCCGCGGTTGTTGCAATCTGCATTTCGGTCGTTATCGGATCGCTCGTGTCGCGCATGCTCACCAAGCCGATTCATCGTATCACCAGTACCGCAAAGCAAATCCGTGACGGCGACCTGTCGGCTCGCACGGGACTGCGCGGTGATGACGAGATTGATCAGCTGGGTGAGACCTTCGATGAGATGGCCACTTCGCTCGAGAAGGATATGAAACACGAGAAGCGCCTGACCTCAGACGTTGCACACGAGCTTCGCACGCCGCTTATGGCCATGCTCGCAACGGTCGAGGCCATGCAGGATGGCGTGTATCCCACCGACGATGAGCATTTGGAGACCGTTGCTTCCGAGACGCGTCGCCTGGCTCGTCTGGTGCAGCAGATGCTCGACCTGTCGCGCATGGAAAACAGCACGGCTCCGCTCAACCTTGAGCCGGTGGATATGGTTCCGTTCGTGCGATCGATTGTGAACGGACAGGAGCGCCTGTTTGCCGACCGTGACCTTCGTCTTCGCTTTGCAGATGAAACCCAGGGGCATGACGATGTCGTCGAGGCCGATCCCGATATGATCACGCAATGCGTCATCAACCTCATGAGTAACGCCATGCGCTATACACCCGAGGGCGGATGGGTCGTGGTGTCGGTGCTCAGCGACCGTAAACACGTCGATATTGCGGTCTCGGACACGGGCATCGGTATCGCCAAGGAAGACCTGTCGCGTATTTTCGGACGTTTTTGGCGTGCCGACCCGCGAGGCGGGCGGTCTGGGCGTGGGCCTTGCCGTGACCAAGCAAATCGTCGAGCGCCACCATGGCTATATTTCCGTGGAGTCGGAGCTTGGAAAGGGTACGACTTTTACGATTCATCTGCCACGCGAGCACACGGCGGACGCGGCATCTACTACAATGGAGCACTAGCTTTTCGCTATTCGGTGAAGGAGGGGTTTCGTCCCTGCCGCTCCGGGTTTGCGAGAACATGCGGGAAAGCCCGCATTACTGTCGTATTTTGGTAAGGAGTGACTCACGTGACAACGATGGAGCGTCGTCCGGATTCCCGTGGCAAGGTTCGTGATATCTACGATGCCGGTGAAAACCTGCTGATGGTCGCCACCGACCGCATTTCTGCGTTCGACTTTATTCTCCCCGACGAGATTCCGTTTAAGGGAGAGGTGCTCAACCGCATCTCGGCATTCTGGTTCGATAAGTTTGCCGACATCGTTCCCAACCACCTCGTTTCCATCGACCCGGCGGATTTCCCCGAGGAGTTTGCTGAGTACCGCGACTATCTCGCTGGTCGCGCCATGCTGGTCAAGAAGGCCCAGACGATTCCTATCGAGTGCATCGTCCGCGGCTATCTGACCGGTTCGGGCAAGAAGACCTACGACGAGAACGGCACCGTCTGCGGCATCCAACTGCCTGAGGGCCTGACCGAGGCTTCCAAGCTTCCCGAGCCGCTGTTCACGCCGTCCACGAAGGCCGAGATCGGTGACCACGACGAGAACATCTCGTTCGAGCGTTGCTGCGAGATCGTGGGCGAGGACATTGCCACGCAGATTCGCGACCTTTCCCTCAAGATCTACAAGGCTGCCGCCGAGTATGCAGCGACCCGTGGCATCATCATTGCCGACACCAAGTTCGAGTTTGGTGTCATCGATGGCAAGGTCACGCTGATCGACGAGTGCCTCACGCCTGACTCCAGCCGTTTCTGGCCTGCCGCCAGCTACGAGGAGGGAAAGATTCAGCCCAGCTACGACAAGCAATTCGTCCGCAATTGGCTCAAAGCCAACTGGGATATGACGGGGGAGACCCCGCACCTGCCCGCCGAGGTCATCGATGGCACGTCCGAGCGCTATCGCGAGGCCTTCCAGATCATTACGGGCTCCCAGTTCACAAGCATGAAGGAGAACGCATAAGTGAGTACCCGTAGCGCCACGAACAAGCGCACGCAATCCCACGAGGTTACCGGCGTTGCGCGCAAGTCCGCCGCATCCGCCAAGCCCGCCCGTCAGGCAGCGAGCTCTGTCCGCGTCGTGCCGGCTTCGTCTAAGGCACGCCGCAAAGAGCTCGAGAAGGGCGAGAACCTCGAGGGCCTCTCTAAAGAGGAGAAGCGCGCCCGCAAGGCTAAGCAGCGCGCCAAGGAGGATCGCATCTACACGGTGTCGAATATCCTTCTCAAGCAGGATGAGGACTACACCAAGCGCCGCCGCATCTGGTGGGCCGTGCTCACTATCGGCATGGTGCTCGTCGTGGCCATTTGGGCTTCGCTGTACTTCGCTCCCGCTGGCATGGTGTCCAGCCCCGTCCAGATGGTCGGCATCGTTTTGTCCTACGTCGTCATTTTGGGTGACTTTATCTACGACTTCGTTCGTATTCGTCCCCTGCGCAACATGTACCGCACGCAGGCCGAGGGCATGTCCGAGAACAAGCTCAACGCCCTTATCGAGCACTCGGCTGCCGAGGAGGACAAGAAGGACTCCAAGAAGAAGTAGCGTTTGCATGCATACTTATCGCTAAGATATAAGGCGCGTCGTTTTTGCGGCGCGCCTTTTTACTGTTCTATAGATAGATGGAGTGGCACATGATTCGAGCTGCCCTGACGGTCGAAGAGGCTCTGGAGGGCATGAAGACCCTGGAGCCCAAGATTAAAAACTATGCGCGCTTGGTTGTCCGCAAGGGCGTAAACGTCAAGCCCGGCCAGGAGGTTGTCGTTCAGTCTCCCGTCGAGTGCGCGCCGTTTGCGCGCGTGGTGGTCGCGGAGGCCTATGCCTCCGGTGCCGGTCACGTGACGGTTATTTGGGCCGATGATGCCGTGACGAGGCTCACGTACGAGCATGTCGAGAAAAGCTATTTTGAGCAGACGCCCGAGTGGAAGCGCATGCAGCTGGATTCGTTGGCCCAGGACGGCGCCTGCTTTATCTTTATCGAGGGCGCGGACCCTGCGGCTCTGAAGGGCATCGATCCCGCTAAGCCTGCTGCAGCTTCTAAGGCAAGGAACACGCAGTGCAAGGTCTTCCGCCGCGGACTGGACTACAACATCAACCCGTGGTGCATCGCCGGCGCGCCGGTCGTCGCCTGGGCGCGCGAGGTGTTCCCGGGAGACGCCGATGAGGTTGCAATCTATAAGCTGTGGAATGCGATTCTGCACACCGCTCGCGCCGATGGCCAGGACCCGGAGAGCGACTGGGAACTCCATGACGCCGCATTCGAAAAGAACCTGCGTTTCCTGAACGACAATCGTTTCGACTACTTGCATTACACCTCGGCAAATGGAACCGATCTGACGATTGGCATGACGAAAGGTCACGAGTGGGCCGGCGGCAAGGGCAAGACGCCCGATGGGCACCCCTTCTTCCCCAACATTCCCACCGAGGAAGTCTTCACCTCGCCTGATCGTATGCGTGCCGACGGTATCGTGTATTCGGCTATGCCGCTCATTCACCACGGTAACAAGGTTGACGATTTTTGGATTAAGTTCGAGGCGGGCCGCGTAGTGGACTACGATGCCCGCGTGGGTAAGGCGACGCTTACGAGCATTATTGACACCGATGAAGGTGCCGCTCATCTGGGTGAGGTCGCGCTTATCTCCAAGAACACGCCGATCCGTGAAAGTGGCGTTCTGTTCTATGACACGCTCTATGACGAGAACGCCAGCTGCCACCTTGCGCTGGGCGTTGGCTTCCCTGAGTGCATCGAGGGTGGGTATGACATGTCCAAGGAGGAGCTCCTGGAGCATGGCGTTAACGTCTCGAGCACGCACGTCGATTTTATGATCGGCACGGACGACATCGATATTACGGGCGTTACGCCTGATGGACGTGAAGTTGTGA
>URNQ01000020.1 GCA_900549245.1 uncultured Collinsella sp. | reverse complement strand
TTCGGTAGAACGGCGGAACCAACCCTACATCACCATGACGTAGCGGCTGCCCCCGTAGTACTGCTTACCCATCAGGACCGGCTCACCGTTGGGGCCGATAAAGCCGGCACGCAGGTTGAGCAGTGGATCGTGCGGAGCAATGCCCAGCTCAGCCGCCTGCTCGGCATTGGCGCGAACGGCCTCGACCGTGCGGTAGCCAACCGAGACAATCGGCGTTCCGCCAACACGCTCGACCTCGGCAAAAATCGACTTGTCCTCAAGATCGGCCGTCAACAGCTCACGGTAAGCGTCAAACGGCACAAAGATGTTCTCCTCAAAGATGGGCTCACCGTCGGCTGTACGCACGCGCTTGATATGCAGCAGCAGCGCGTCCTTCTGCAGGCCAAAGAATTCCATCTCGTTTTGACGTGCCGGCACAATCTGGCGATCGACCACATGTGCGCCCGCCTTCATGCCATTGTCGGCACACAGCGCGGTAAACGTCTGCAGCGTCGAGGCGTGGAACTGGCGGTTGATGTGCGGCGTGGAGACAAAGGTGCCGCGGCCCTGCTGCTTAACCAGGTAGCCATCGGAGCACAGCTCCTCAACGGCGCGGCGCACCGTAATGCGGCTCACCTCGTACTGTTCGGCAAGCTCAAGTTCGGACGGAATACGCTCCTTGGGTGCATAAATACCTTTCTCGATCGCATCCTTGATCTCGTCGTAAATCTGCTGGTAAAGCGGTGCATTTTTTGGTGCAGGCATGTCTAATCACTCTTATCAAAATATCGAAATAACTAATACGTATATAACGTCTTTTTATATGTTACCTCAGTTTGATAAAACGATACACCACATACAGCAAATCCCTACTTGCCGTCGTCCTGCTGCAGACTATCCTGCTCGCTGAGGCGCGCCTGCCTGCAGGCCATGCGCGCGGGCTTGTCGGGATCGGGTACGGCCGTGGGCATGGGCTCGTCAACATGACCGCCCCACCAGCCGCCCACAAAGTTGAGCGTGTGGAACACGTTGATCACAGCGCCGGGATCAATGTCGCATACCAGCTTGATAATGTCCTGACTCTCGTAGGTCGAGACAACGGCGTGCAGCAGGTACATCTTTTCGCGACTGTATCCGCCGATGACCTCGGCGCAGCTAATGCCGTGCTGAAAATGGTCAACATAGGCGGTCATGACTTCGTCCGCCTTGTGCGTTGTGATCTGCAGCGTCACACGGTCGTAGCGACGATAGAAACTGTCGATGGTCTTGGTCGAAATAAACTGGAACACGATGGAGTACGCCGCATTGTCCCAGCCAAACATAAAGCCAAAGATCGCCAGGATAAAGCAGTTGAAACCAAAGATAACGCCCCAGATGGTCTTACCCGTGTGGTTGGAGACCCACAGCGCGATAAAGTCGGTGCCGCCGGTAGATGCGCCGGACTTAAGCGCAATGGCAGCGCCCAGGCCCGAGACCACGCCGCCAAAAATGATGAGCATGATCTTGTCGCCCAAAAACGGGGCGAAATGAAAGATGTTGAGGAACAGCGATGAGAGCACAACTTGCATCATAGAGAAGATGACGAAGCGCTTGCTAATGCCGCTCCAGCATAGGAGCGCCACGGGGATGTTGAGCGCGAGCATACCGAGCGAGATGTCGATGTGAACGCCGCCGAGCGAGGTAACGCGATCGAGCAGGACCGCGACGCCGGTAAGACCGCTCGGAAGCAGGTCGGCGGGCCGAATGAACGCCTGGATCAGGAATGTCTGGAGAACGGCGGAAATGGTGACCGCCACGGCGGTGTTGGCACGGCGGACGATGGTGAGGCGGCCGAGCACGAGCACGCGGTCCGTGAGCTGGTCGATGGCGTTCGCCACGTAGGCTCCCTTCGAAGGCAGATGTAGTTGTGGGGCATGCCGGCGATTGTAGCATGGAGCGACAGAGGGCGCTTCAATTCACCCTCTCTCGACAACCAAAACGGGACCAGCAACTCCTACGACCAAAGGGCAAAAATCTAAGTGAGTAGACTTTTTGCGATCTGCCGAGCACACCCAAAAATAGCCACCTCTGCGACCTGCGGTTTTGCTAAGGCAGATACGCTTTGTGCTCGGCCTGCGCTAAAAAGTCTACTCACTTAGTCTGAGTCGAAGCCAAACGGACCAAATCGAAACCAAATCGAGCCAGTCCACCGCAAAAAACGTTTGAACCCGTGCTTTTTGCGGTGAATCAACGCTACAGAGCGGCCAAAATGTCGGTCAGATTGTCGATAACGGCATCGGCTCGCGATTGATCCAGGTTGACGCCCTTGTGCGGACGCAGCGCCAGGACACGGGCGCCGGAACGCTTGCCGGCCTCGATACCCAAAGGCGAGTCCTCGATAACCAGGCACTCGGCAGGCTCCACCCCCAGTGCCTCCATGGCGCGCAGGTAGATCTCGGGGTCGGGCTTAAACGCACTGCACTCGTGGCCGCTGATGGTGTAGTCCAGCACGTCGGCGATGCCGGCAATCTCCACCAGCTCGTCGATCAACTCGCGATAGGACGAGCTCGCGATGGCACACTTCACGCCGCGCTCGCGCAGCTCACGCATCACCGGCTCCGTCTGCTCGTTGAGCAGCTCGGCATACGGAACGGGGTGGTCCGGGCTGTAGACCTGCTTGTACTCCACGCGCAGGCGCTCGCGCAGCTCAATATCGTCGGGAACTAGCGCCTCCCAAATGGCGGGCTCGTTAGACCCCGAAAGATCGGGGATCTCGTCAAAGTGGAACCCCTTCTCTTCCATAAACGCCACGCGACGGCGGTTGTAGAACCACTCGGTATCGACCAGCACGCCGTCCATGTCAAACAGCACTGCCTTGATCATACGCATCTCCTCCCACCTGCCAAAAAGGGACAGGTTTATTTTGGTAGGTTTTATCTGGGGTTTTGTGACGCAACGGGCACGCCCCCAAAGCAAAAAGGGGACGGGGCGCAAACCCCATCCCCTCTCAATCAACCCGTAAGGTCTACTTACTTGTGATTAGTAGGAAAGCTTCCACATGTAGCGACGCATGGTCAGCGGGTGCTGACGGGCCTCGGCGATCTGGTTGCCGTACTCGCGCATAACGGCGAGGTGCAGCAGCGGGTTGAAGTAGGTGACGACGCTCGCGGGCACGGCGTCAGCCAGGCCGTAGTCCTTGGCGTCGATCAGAGCGACCTTGGCGCCCATGCGCTCAAGGAAGGTGAGGGCGCGGGCGTCCATCGGACGGGTGGCGCCATCGGACATGAAGAAGACGTAGGGCTTACCCTCGGTGGAAACCTCGAACGGGCCGTGGAAGTACTCGCCGGTGTTGTAGGCGGCGGCGTCGATCCACTGCATCTCGGTGAACAGGAAGGCGGCGTGAGAATAAGCCATCTTCTCGGAGGCACCGGAAGCCATGAAGTAGATCATCTTGTCGTCCTTGAAGTCCTCGGCGAACTTCTTGGCGAGCTTCTTGCAGTGCTGAGCGGCGTTCTCGCAGAGATCGAAGACGTTGGTGAGGCCGGTGATCATGTCCTCGTAGTGGTCATAGCCCTCGGTCTGCTGAAGGATCTCGAGAGCAAGAGCGATGGCATAGCCGGGCTTCTCGCACTTGGCAGCGTAGTTGGCGTGGAAGCCGTGAACGATGACGTGGTCGGCATCGACGGTCAGAGCGGAGCCAGCCTTGTTGGTGAGGGAGACGACCGGGCAGTTGTGCTTCTTGGCGGTCTTGTTGGCCTCGACGGTCTCGGGCGTGGAGCCACCGAGGGAGCAGGTGATCACGAAGGTGTGCTCGTTGACCCAGGAAGGCGTGTCGTAGTTGAACTCGTTAGCGGTGAAGATCTGAACGTTCAGCTTGTCCGTGTTGTTGGCCAGGAAGTACTTGGCGGGGTAAAGGTCGGACATGGAAGCGCCGCAGCCGACGAAGGCGACGCTGTGGATCTCGTGGTTGGACAGGACGTCAGCGACGATCTGCTTAGGGAGGTTAAGGTCGATCTCGTACATCTGACACATTCCTTTCGATTTTTTGCGGCGCCACATTGCCGGACGCACGCAGGGTTACCGTAATTTGGACCGAGTCGCCGGCCCGTTGAGGATGCGACAAAGGGACTGTCCCTTTGACACATTTGGGGATGGAAGCCTGCCTGGGGTATGGGATGCCAGGCAGGCCCCCGGGGGAAAGCGGTTAGACGCTTGGTCGCGACTAGGCCAGGATGCCGGCCGCGGAGAGGGCGATGCCGCCCACGATGGCGATCACGAGAAGCCAACCGGTGTTGACGTTCTTCTTGATGAGCCAGTACATAAGGCCGGTGAGGCCAAGGGAGATCATCTGGGGCATCATGCCGTCCAGGATGTCCTGAATCACGACGGTGCCCTCAGCGAACTGCAGCGGGGTGGTGGCGCCGATCAGTGTGGCGATCATGCCGCCCACGGACATAAGACCCACGATGCCGCAGACATACATGAGCTTCTCCATGAGGTCGCCGCCCTGAAGCTTGCTCAGGTACTCGTGGCCGCCCTGATAGCCCATCTTGGCTGCGAACCAAGTGATCAGCACGGAGGGGACGATGGAGATGAGCATGGCCAGGATCGGGCCCATGATGGAGCCCTGCTGAGCCAGCTGAACGCCCAGACCAAAGGCGATAACGCGGATGGTGCCTTGGAAGAAGGAGTCACCGATGCCGGAAAGCGGACCCATGAGGGAGGTCTTGACCGCGTTGATCGAATCGGGGTCGAAGTTCTCGGGATCCTTGGCGTACTCCTCCTCCATGGAGGCGGAGAGGCCCAGGATGAAAGCGCTCGTCTGCGGGGTGCAGTTGTAGAACGCCATGTGACGGTGGTAAGCCTCTTTCTTAGCAGCGAGCTGCTTGGGGTCGGACTCGTCCGGATAGAGGCGATCGAGCGTGGGAACCATGCCGTAGAGGAAGCCCATGTTCATCTGACGCTCGTAGTTCCAAGAGGCCTGGATGGCCCAGGAGCGCCAGAAGAACTGGCTGACCTTCTTGTTCAGGGACACGTCCTTGGTTGCGGTTGCCATAGTGTGTTCCTCCTTAGTCTTCGTCGTCTTCGAGCGGATCGTAGTCGGAATCGACACCGGCGGCTGCATGGGAACCGTTGAACTTGAAGCCCATGAAGACGACAGCCAGGCACACACCGATCAGAGCGACCGCGATGACGGACAGGTTGAGGTAAGCGGCGAGCAGGAAACCGATGAACAGGAACGGAGTCATACCCTTCTTGATCATCATGGTGAGCAGCAGGGCCAAGCCGTAGGCGGTCATGATCTTGGTCGAAACGTTAAGACCAGTGGACAGCCACTCGGGAACCATGTTGACGATGGCCTGAACCAGGTCGGTGCCAACAAAGACGGCGAGGAAGATCGGCAGGAAGTACATGACGGCGTACAGACCGGAGCCGGCGCAGATGTGCATACGGTAGGCAGTCTTGAACTTTCCGTTATCGATCGCGCTGTCTGCCACATGGGTGAGAGCGGCGATGATGGAACGGAACACGATGCCGAGGAGCTGACCCAGGACGGCGACCGGGATGGCGATCGTCATGGCGGTCTCGGCGGAAGCATCGGTCAGGCACGCAAAGGCAGCGGCCACGATGCCGCCCAGGACCATATCGGGCGGAACGGCGGCGCCGACCTGCACCAGGCCCATGGACACGAGCTCGACGGCGGCACCGACGGCAAGGCCGGTGGGCACATCGCCCAGCAGCAGACCGACGAGCGTAGCGCCAACGAGGGGCTGCTCGAAGTTAAGACGACCGAGCAGGCGGGAGTCCCACATGCAGAACACGCCGACGAGGCCGACGAGCACCGCACTGATGAACGTATTCATACCCTTCTCCTTTCAGTCAGGCAAAAGCCTGGTTGATTACAGCTTGGCGTCGATGTCGACGCTCTGATACGTAGGGGTCTGCTGGACGTAGAGCTTGATGCCCATGTCGAGCAGCTGGTTGACGTCGGCCTTCTGGGTGGCGTCGAGGAAGACGGAGCTGTCCTTGCCGCCAATCTGATCGGCACCGTCGTGGTTGGCGGTGGCGCCCAGGTTGATGGCGTCGAGCTTGTAGCCCTGGCAGAACTGCAGCATCTCGGCCGTGTTGCCAAAGACGAACATGACGCGCTCGCCGAGGGTGTTGAGCTTGTCCATCTTGGCGAGGGCACGCTCGACGGTAAAGACGTTCAGACGCACGCCCTGGGGCTTGGCCAGCTTAAGAGCGCCCTTCTTGATGTCATCGTTGGCGGCAGCGTTGTCGACGACGATGATGCGCTCGGCCTGAACCTTGGTGGTCCAGGTAAAGACGACCTGGCCGTGCAGCAGACGGTAGTCAAGACGTGCGAGGACGATCTTGGCGGGACCGGAGCTGTGACGGGGCGCCTTAGCCTTCTTGGCGGGAGCCGCAGCAACCTCGACCGGTGCGTTGGGGTTGGTCAGACCGGTGCGGGCCTCGTTGATGAGGGCCGCGAGCTCGGCGCCCTTGACGGGGGCGGGGCTCATAGCGAGCGTGAGCGCCAGCGGGATGTTGAAACCGCTGACAACCGTGAACTTCGTGCCGTTCTTGGAAAGCTCGACCATGTTGTTGTTAACCGAGCTGCCGAGCATATCGGTCAGCACATAGACGGTGTCGTCCGCGTTGAACGTGGCGATCATGGCGTCCACCTTATTGGTGATGGGCTCCTTGTCGTCACGAGCAAGCGACACGACGTGGACGTTCGACACGTCGCCGAGAACCATCTCGAGCGTGTCTTTGGCGCCTGCGGCCAGGCCGCCATGAGATGCGAGAATGATCTGATTCATCTTGCCTCCTCCTTTTCGTTATGGTCATTATAACGTCTTATACGTTGCTTATATTGCTAATTAGTATAAAGACCGTTCGCGGGTGAAAATCGACCGTTGACGGGTTTAACGTACTTGAAACGTTGGAGCCGGGTAGGCCGACGCTGGCTGGATAACCCTAGGTCGGACACCGAGCGCAACCCCCTATCGCACGAAGTACCAGGGGCTTTCCTGCACGGTGGGCTCCAGCGTGATGCCTGTGCGCTCGCGGAACAGATCCATGTCCTGCGATTTCTCCGTCCACCACGCGTTGGGCTTAAAGGTCATGCTCTCAATGACATGGCCGACAAACACACTGTTGCGCAGCTTGGAGAAGTCGGTGTTCATGATCAGGATGGACGCGAGCACCAGCACAATGCCCAGGACCTTGATTGCGCCGGCGGACTCGGCATAGATGCCAATACCGACCAGAACGGTCGCCACGGTTTCGAACGAAGCCACGACCGGCACCTTCGACGTCTCGAGGTCCATAGAGAGGCCCTGCATATAGAAGATGTACGCAAGAGCCGTCGGAATAAAGCCAAAGCCCGCGAACAGCAGAATGAGCTGCGGGGACATTGCCGCGGCTACATCGGACCACGGAGCAGAAAGCACAGCCATAAAGCATCCGCCAAAGACAAAGCCCCAAAACGTCACCGCCAGCGGATGCAGCGTCTTGGTGGCCATGCGGCTAAACACAGCCAGCAACGCACCGCAAAGTCCGGCGATCACACCCGACGCGACGCCCCAAGTCGAGAAATGGAAACCGGACAGGTCCCCGCTCGTCACCGCGAGCACGCAACCCACAATGTTAAAGATGATGGCGACGAGCTTGTTGGGGGTCACGCCCTCGCGATAAAGCACGCGGCCGAGCATGACGCCAAACACCGGCGAGGTATAGAGCAGCACCGAGGCCGTGGACATGCCCACCTCGCCCATGCACTCGTAATAGCAGGTGTTGGCGACGGCCAAACCGACGATACCGACAAGTGCGCAGGGGACGAGCTCTTTAGGACTTGCCTTGAACAGCGCCATGGGACCCGAGGCTTTTCCCTCACGAGCACCTCCCTGGCAACCCATGAATACCAAAACCGGAGCCATCAAGACGGCACCCGACAACAGGCGAAAGGCCGCCATGCTCTGAGACGAAACGCCCAGGGCGGATATTCCGTTAACAAAGATGCCGATGGTTCCCCACATGAGGGCGGCGATCAGCACCAACGCATAGCCCATATTGCTTCTCTTCAACGCAGCCTCCTTGGTTCTGTTTCCAATATGTTTCATGCTACGTTATAGTCGTTATATACATTTATCAAGACTGAAATCGGCGACCGGGAAAACTCTTGACACAGGGAGTGTCGCAGGTGCCGGCAGAAAGGGAACGTCCCCAAGTGCCGCTCTAGCAGTTGCGGTGAAATAGTTCTCAAACAGAGGCTTCACGCTCCCAAACAGGAACTATTCCACCGCAACTCATGAGGGGTATTGGGCTGTTAGGCCGCTCTATCCCTTAGTAATCCAGCTTCCACATGTAACGGCGCGTCATGTAATCCTTGTGGGTGACGGCGGAGAGCGCACGCATGTAGACGTTGTTGAGGATCGGGGCAAAGATCAGGTGGTTGAAGTATTCGCTCACGCTGTCCTTGATGTCGTTGAGGCCAAGCTCCTTGGCGTCGAGCTGATAGACGCGATCGCCACCGTACTGGTTGACGAAACGGATGCCGCGCTCGTCGTTGCAGCGGCTGCGGCCGACGCTGATGAGCTGGAACAGCGAGGTGCGCTTGTCCAGGATCTCGAAGGGGCCGTGGAAGAAGTCGCAGGTGTTGATGGTGCAGGAGTCGATCTGCAGCATCTCCTGCACATTGCAGATGCTAAAGACGTAGGCGGCACCAAAGAGCGGGCCCTGAGCCATGACGTTGATGCAGGGCTTGTCGGCGTTCTGCTCGGCCCACTTGGCAGCGAGCGGACGGGTGTACTCGACGGCCTTGCGATAGATGGGGTCGACCAGGTCGAAAGCGGCCATAGCGGTCTCGTACTCGGCATAGCCCTCGGTCTGCTGCGTGAGCTCCATGGCGATCATGGTCACGACGGCGGAGTTGGTACGGCCCATGCAGGACTCGTCAACGGCCAGGCTGTCATACTGGATCTTGTAGTCGCAGACCTCGGTGAGGCCGGACTCGTCAACATAGATGGCGATGGTGCTGGCGCCGTGGTCCTTGGCGACCTGGGCGGCGACGATGGTCTCCTTGGTGCCGCGCATGGACACGACGACGGCCAGGGTGTTCTCGTTGACGTAGGCCGGGGTGGCATGCACGAACTCGTTGCTGGTGTAACTGGAGCTCACGACCTGCGTGGCCTCGTGCTCCATAAAGTACTGGGCAGGATAGTTGCCGCCGTTGGATCCGCCGGCGCCAATCCACACGACGCGCTTGATGCCGCCCTTGTCTGCCTTGTCAGCCAAAACCTGGGAGACGACGTCCTTAACCTGTTCCTGAGTAGTCATCGTGCATCAGCCTTTCTTCTCGTTTGATGCTCTCGATGGCATACAAGTTACATACACGTTTTGGTTATGTCGACTAGTTGTATGCTATATTTGTCTTAGAAATTTTGCTGGTAAAGTTTTCGACAATCCATTACCAGCGGTTTTGTTGTCATGTTGGATACATGCTTGATTCAGTAAGCATACAAGTTAGATACAGGTTGTTCGCATGAGCACTTCGTCAAAAAAGAACTTGGCCCAATACGAGCGTCTGGCGAGTACGCTGCGTGACCGCATCGCCGCCGGCACCTACGCACGCGGAGACAAGCTGCCGTCCGAGATGGAGCTCATGGACGAATCGGGGCTGTCGCGCAGCACCGTGCGCCACGCGCTTAAGGTGTTAGTTGACGAGGGCCTGGTGCGCACCAAGCGCGGACGTGGCACCTTTGTGGCCGACACGCCCGCGCTCCACGAGAACAACCTGGTGTTTTCGAGCTATACCAAGCAGGTCGAAGGCCAGGGCATGAAGCCCACCACGCGCACGGTGGACTCGGGCTTTACCAAGGCGGCCGGCAGTATAGCTAAGTTCTTTGACGCCGCCGCGGGCAGCAAGCTCGTCAAACTTGTCCGCCTGCGTTACCTGGACGATGCGCCGCTGTGCCTGGAGACCACCTATTTGCCGCCAAGCTTTGGGTCGCTCATCGATCGCGATATCAACGGTTCGCTCTACGCCACGCTGCGCCAGGAATTCCATCGCGCGCCGGCACAGGGGCACAAGACCTTTGAGGTGTGCTATGCCTCGCAAAACGAGGCGTTTTTGCTCAACGTTGAGCGCGGTCAGGCGCTAATCCTGATCACCGACTACGTCTACGACACCGACGGCCGCCCGCTCCATGTCTCCAAGCGCATCCAACGCACCGACCGCGCCAAATACACCGAGCCCATCGGCTAACCACCACAATGGGGACAGACGCCTCCGTGGTGGTTTTAGGCGGGAAGGTCGGGGAACCAGGTTGGCTTGGGCTGGTTGGGGGTGCGCTCGGCTAGAACCAGCTCCATCCAGCACATGTCGTACCAGCGGCCGAACTTTTGGGCGCAGCGATCGAAGGCGCCCACCAGGCGATATCCCATATGGGCATGGAAATCCTGACTATTGTGCGTCAGGTATTCGTCGTCCTTGTCGTGCGGCACGGCGATGAGCGCGCACATGTTGGTGATGCCCATCGCGATCAGGCACTGCTTGAGCGCGTCATGCAGCTTGCGACCCAGCCCGCTATGGCGCACATCGCATGCCAGGTAGATCGACGTCTCGACCGACCAGTCATAGGCCTCGCGGCTGTTGAGTGGACTCACATAGGCATAGCCTACCGGAAGCCCGTCCAGCTCCATCACCAAATACGGGTAGCGCTTGAGCGTACGCTCGATGCGCCCGGCGAACTCCTCAACGCTCGGTACCTCGTATTCGCAGGTAATCGCCGTCTGGCGCACATATGGCTCATAGATGGCAAGCAACGCCGGCGCGTCTTCGGGCGTCGCCAGGCGAATCGTCGGCTCGGACATCTCGGGCATACAGCCCCTCCCCCTCAAAAGCAAAGACCGCCTTGCGCCAAACCCAAGCGCAAGGCGGCCCTCGTCATTGCATCAAGCTACAGGACAGCCGCCAGCGCGTCGATGTCCTCCTGCGTCGTGGCCCAGCTGGTGCAAAAGCGCACCACCGTGTGGGTCTCATCGTACTTTTCCCAGTACTCAATCGAAGCATGCTCGCGAATGCGCGCCATGTCCTCGTTGGGCAGAATCACAAACTGCTGGTTTGTGGGCGTCTCCAAGAAGAACTGGTAGCCGCGCTCGTGCAGCACGCGACGAAGCGCCTGAGCCGTCTCGATTGCCTGGCGACCAATCTCAAAATACAGGCCATCGGTAAAAAGAGCCTCGAACTGCACGCCCGTCAGACGGCCCTTGGCCAACAGCGCGCCGTGCTGCTTAATACGCGGAATGGGATGCGCCGGAGCGTGCATGCCGCAGAACACCACGGCCTCGCCGCAAAGCGCGCCGCACTTGGTGCCGCCGATGTAGAACACGTCACACAGCTGCGCCAGCTCGGGCAGGGTAATGTCGCACTCATCGGCCGCCAGCGCATAGGCCAGGCGAGCGCCATCCACAAACAGCGGAATCTCGCGCTTCTGGCACACCGCGTGAATCGCCGCGAGCTCGGCCTTTGAGTACAGCGTGCCATACTCGGTCGATAGGCTCACGTACACAGCGCCCGGGAACACCATGTGCTCGCAGCTCTCGTTTTCGTAGAACACCTGGATATAGTTCTCGAGGTCCTCGGCGTGCATCTCGCCCTCGTAGCCGGGGATGGTGAGCACCTTGTGGCCGCCAAACTCGATGGCGCCCGCCTCGTGGCAGGCAACGTGGCCGGTCTCGGCGGCAACGACGCCCTCGTACGGCGCGAGCAGCATGTCAATCACCGTCGCGTTGGTTTGCGTGCCGCCCACCAGCAAAAACACGTCGGCATCGGGAGCCTGACAGGCCTCGCGGATAAGCTGCTTGGCGCGCTCGGTATGTGCATCGGTGCCGTAGCCGGGCTGCGGCTCCATATTGGTGTCGACGAGTGCCTGCAGCACCGCCGGATGTGCACCGTGGGAATAGTCATTGTTGAACGCGAGCATGGCAATCCTCTCTTACCAGGTATCGTCCAGATGATTCAAACGGGGCTATTGTACGCCGTTGGGATAGGCAATACGCGCGGCAAGGCACTCAAGTGCCAACACCAGGGCAAAGCCGCAGCTCACGTCAGTCAAAAAGTGTGCACCGATCACGATGCGGCCAAAGGCGACGAGCGCCGCGACCACGGCGGCGACCCAAAAGACCACGCGGCGGCGCGACGGCTTTTCCTTAAAGGCCGCCGCGGGAAGCCCGGCGAGCATAAGGCCGATCGCCGCGTGCGCCGTGTGTCCGCTCGCAAACGACTTGAAGCCGTCCCTGATCACGCCAGCGGCGATATAGGCCCACTTGTCGGGGTTGCCGATCACCCACCACGGCTGAAAATTGAGCCCCGGCGTGACCTCGATCACGCGCATGCGCGGGCGTGACCACAGCGGTTTGACGATCACGTTGAGGATGATGGCTTGGGCAACCCACACGGCAAGCACCATCAGCGCCCAGCGCGTGAGCTCGTCGGGGTCGGTGTCACGCGTAAGGCGATAGACGATGAGGTTGGCGGCGATGACCAGCGCAAACGTCAGCACCAGCTGAGCCGCGATGAGTTTGCCGCCAACCCGCAGGGACGAAATAATCTCGTAGCCGGCCAGACCGACATTGACAAGGATGCCGAGCACGGCGAGCCATTTGCTCCCCCTGGAGTCGGGACGCGCCGCGCGCACAAGCATGACGCCCGCGATGCTCGCCGTCAGCTCGAACGGCAGCTCGCCGGCGGCCTCGATAAAGCGGCCGTACATGCTGCCGATGTTGAACAGCGCGCTCGAGATCTGGTAATCGAAGAAGCTGCCCACGCCCAGACAAAGGCACAGGACAACCGCGATCATGGCGACATCTTTCTTATAGATGTATCCGAACATGCTTTCCTTTCGATGAGGTCAGATTGCCCAAATGGGGCGTTTGCAGCGTCGACCCAATTAGTCGTCGTCGCTTGCACCCAGCTGCTGCAGCAGCATGAGCGCCGCGGCCACGGGGCCGGTGCCGTCGTTGGCATCGAGGCCGCGACCCAGGCCGCTGCCCGCGCCGGCGCCCGCCTTGTAGGGCACCGACAGCTTGCGGCTCTTGGGGAAGTTCACCGCGCCATAGCGATTCTTGAACTCAAAGGCTACCTTCTTGGGAACGTCAACCCCCAGGAAGGTAATGCGCCCACCGCTGAGCGTGACGCTCTCGAGCCCCAGGCGCTCGCCGCGAATGCGGATGCGCGCGCGGTTGAACAGGTTGATTCCCGCCAGCGGCAGCTCACCATGCGCGGCCTCGGTCTCTTCCTGGACCTCGTCGATACTCTCCAGGTCCTCGGCCGCCGCAAGCCTACGGTACACGAGCACGCGCTGGTCCACCGCCGGCAGGTACTCCTCGGACAAGAAGTAATCGGCCGGCAGGTTAATGCCCACGCTCGCCGCCTCCACGCCGGCATCGTCGTCGCCGCGCGCCTCTGCCACGGCCTGCCCCAGCATCTGCGTAAACAGGTCAAAGCCCACGCTCGACAGGTTGCCGTGCTGTTCGGCGCCCATCAGCGAGCCGGCGCCGCGAATCTCCAGGTCGCGCATGGCGATACGCATGCCGCTGCCCAGGTCCTGAAACTCGGACAGTGCGGTCAGGCGCGCCGTGGCCTCCTCGGTAAGCGGCAACTCGCCCGGGAACATAAAGTACGCGTAGGCCTGCGTGGCCGAGCGACCCACACGGCCCTTGAGCTGGTAGAGCTGCGCCAGGCCCAAGCGCTGCGAATCCTCGATGATCAGCGTGTTGGCGGTCGCGTTGTCGATACCGCTCTCCACGATGGTCGTGGCAATGAGCACGTCGATCTTTTTGGTCGCGAACTCGATCATCACGTCCTCGACCTCGCGCGGGCTCATCTTGCCGTGCGCCACGCCCACGCGCGCCTCGGGCGCGGCCTCGTGCACGCGCGCCACGGCGTCGTCGATGGTCTTGACGCGGTTGGACACGTAGTACACCTGGCCGCCGCGGCCCACCTCCAGGCGAATCGCCGCGCTCACCACGTCGGGGTCGTACTCCCCCACGTGCACGATCACGGGACGGCGCCCGGTCGGCGGCGTGGTGATCAGGCTCATGTCGCGCACGCCGCTCGTGGCCATCTGCATGGTTCGCGGGATCGGCGTTGCCGAAAGCGTGAGCACGTCAATCTGCTCGCGCAGGTTTTTGAGCTGCTCCTTGTGCTGCACGCCAAAGCGCTGCTCCTCGTCGATGATCACCAGGCCCAGGTTCTTGGGGTTCACATCGGCCGAAAGCAGGCGGTGCGTGCCGATCAGCACGTCGATTGTGCCCTCGGCAAACGCCTTGAGTGCACGCTTTTGCTGCGCCGGCGTACGGAAGCGACTGAGTACCTCGACCTCCAGGCCAAACGGGGCAAAGCGCTCAAAGAACGTCTCGTAGTGCTGCTGGGCCAAAATGGTCGTGGGGCAAAGCACCATGACCTGACGGCCGGAGTCCACGCACTTAAACGCCGCGCGCAGGGCGACCTCGGTCTTGCCAAAGCCCACGTCGCCGCACAGCAGGCGGTCCATGGGCTTGGGCGCCTCCATGTCGGCCTTAATGTCGGCGATGGCCTCCAACTGGTCGCGCGTCTCGTCGTAAGGGAAGCTCTCCTCCATCTCGATCTGCTCGGGCGTGTCGGGCGGGCAGGCGATACCGGTAATCGACGAGCGGCGCGTATACAGATCGACCAGGTCAAACGCCAGCTTTTTGGCGTTCTTGCGCGCCTTGTTGGTTGCACGCGTCCAGTCGGCGGTGTTGAGCCTGGTCAGGCGCGGTTTATCGCCGTCGGGACCAACGTAGCGCGTAATGCGGTCAACCTGCTCCAGCGGCACATAGAGTTTGTCGCCATCGGCGTATTCCAGCAAAAAGTAGTCGCGTTCCTTGCCGCCCACTTCCTGGCGCGCGATCTCGCTAAAGAGCGCGATGCCGTGGGTAGCGTGCACGACGTAGTCACCCGGCTTAAACGGGAAGGTGATCTGCGTAATGTCAACCTTGCGGCGGCTGCGCGCGCGGTTGGCATCCATGCGGGCGTTGAGGTCGGCGATTGAGAACACGGCCAAATTGGCGTCGGGCACCACCACGCCCTGCGGCAGGGCAGCGTCCACAAAGGTCACGCGCCCGCGCGAGATGGTGGGCACGGCGGCGCCGGCGGCAGCCCCGCCGGGGGCCCCCCGCGCTATGCC
>URNQ01000019.1 GCA_900549245.1 uncultured Collinsella sp. | reverse complement strand
CCACGCGGCGCGCCGAAAGCAAGCATGACGCTACGCCCGACGGCGCAGCCGAGACCGTCCCGGCACAGCCGAGCGCCCTCGTGCGCTTTTGGTCCTCGCCCGCATCCATCGATGTGTTGGGCGTCGTGGGTCTGGTTGGCCTTGCCGCCATGGTCGCGCTCACCAACGGCTACACCGCGTTCCAGTATCGCGGCGGCACGCTGTTATGCTCCATCCTCACGCTCATGGTCATCGCGGCCTGCGTGCAGCCCCAGGGAATGGTTGCCCGCGCACTGTCCGCCGAGCCGCTCGTGTGGGTTGGCAAGCGCTCGTACAGCATCTACCTGTGGCACTATCCACTACTGTTGCTTATGAACCCGGTCGCCAACATCAACGATACGCCGTGGTGGCAGTACATTTTGCAGGTGTTGTTGGTGGTCGCCGTGGCCGAATGCTCATATCGCTTTATCGAGACGCCGTTTAGAAAGGGCGTCTTTGGGCGCACCGTATCCGAATTCCGCGACGGCACCACCACGCCCGCCAACTGGGTGCGCGCGCATATTCCCGTGTGCGCCACTTGCGGCATCGTGCTTGTTATCGCGCTGGGCGGCCTGATCTTTGTGCCGGAGACCTCCGCACTGAGCGGTGAGGGCGCCGAAGTCCTCAACAAGGAAGCCAAAAACACCGCGCCCACAGACCAACAGGCAGCCGACGGCACCGACAAGGACAACGACGGCTTCCCCGACGGATCCTACGACCTGCTGATGATCGGTGACTCCGTGTCGCTGCGCGCCGTTGATTCCTTTGACGGCGTGTTCCCCCACAGTCACATCGATGCCGAAAAGGGCCGCCAGTTTGATGCGGGCCGCGCGACATTTGAGGGCTATCTCCAACAGAACCTTGCCGGCAAGATCGTGGTCTTTGCACTGGGCACCAACGGCTTGGTAACCGACGACCAGATCGACGCCATCATGACCGATGCAGGAGATAAGCGTATTGTGGTGTTTGTGAACACGCGCAGCCCGCAGCCGTGGGTTGGCTCTACCAACCAGGCCATCGCCAACGCTGCTACGCGCTACAAGAACGTGCGCGTTATCGACTGGTACGGATACAGTGCCAATCGCAACGACCTGTTCGATGGCGATGGCACGCACCTGTCGACCACTGGCGTGACTGAGTACCTCAACTTGATCCACGATGCAGTCAAGAAGGACCTGCCCGTGCATCCCGAGGATCACGTCAACGATCCGCAGCCGGCAGCCGTCAAGTCTGCCACCGACGCGCTCGTCAATGCGCTCGCTCTCAAGCCGCACAAGCTGGGCACCGACAAGTAACCTGCAGCGCAAACTTCCCACATCCGGAGGGGGTGCCCGCCACGGCAGACACCCCCTCCGGCAGTTAGGAACGTTCCTTATGTGCCGGCACCCAGGGACACTCCTGACACAGCCGAGGAACGCCCTCCTTGCGACCAAATTCTGGGCGCCTCGCCACCCCGAACGTTGTTTCCAAGCCCACACCCGCAGCAAACAACCCAAAATCACTCTTTTCGAGCCGACTCCAAGAGGTCGTGGACAAAAAGGGGCAAATATGAGTACTGTTACCATTTTAGTAGCAGGCAAAACCACCCAAAATGACGCTCATGCGGTAGCGCACGACCCTTCCAGTTGACCAGAATGGCCGGCTTAGGACTTGGAGACCCGCTTTTAATAAACAGATTCTTAACTATGTTCATTATTTTCTTGGTCGTAAATGCTATCGGCAAGGCAACAGTACTCATATTTGGCATTTTTTTGTCCACTGCCATATAACTAACGCCCTATAGCGGGCAAAAAACAGGCCGCAGTCCATCGCTGCGGCCTGTTTGGAGTCCAAAAGAGGCGCTAAGCGCTGTAACCCATCGCCTGCAGAACAAACATGACGACCGTCAGCACCGTAATCACACCGATAGTCGCCCAAGTGAGCACATTCCACACGCGGCCGTTGCGGTTAGTGCCCATAATGTGACGGTCAGCGGCAATAACCACCTGGAACACCAGAACCACGGGCAGCAGCACGCCATTGATGACCTGCGAGGTCATCATAATCTGGAACAGATCGACGCCGGGCATAAGCACCAGCACGGCAGAGATACCGATGATGGCCGTAATGATGCCGCGATAGACCGGGGCCTCGTCCCAGCTGCGGTCGGCACCGCGCTCCCAGCCAAATGCCTCGCAGATAGCGCTCGACGTAACGCCCGGCAGCACGCAGGCGGCCAAGAAGCTCGCCGCGACCAGGCCCGAGGCAAACAGTACCGTGGACCACTGACCCGCAATAGGCTCCAGCGCGCGGGCAGCATCGGCGGCATCGCTAATCTGAATACCCGCCGGGAACAACACCGTACCGGTCGTGATGATAATAAAGCCCGCAATGATATCAGCAGCGATCGAGCCGCTCACGGTATCAATACGCTGCAGCACGATGTCGTCCTCGCCCGCGTTCTTATCGACCACGTTGTTCTGCGCCAAGAAAATCATCCACGGCGCGATGGTGGTACCGATCGTTGCGACCACGAGCGACACGTAGCTAGGGTCATTTTGAATGTTAGGCACGACCAGGTCGACCGCGACCTCACCCCAGTTGGGGCCAGCCATAAACGCGGCGACGATATAGGTCACGAACACGCAGCTCACCAGCAGCAGAATCTTCTCGATGCGCTGGAAACTACCCGACATGGTAAGCATCCATACCAGCAGCGCCACCAACGGCACCGAGATGCTCGCCGGCACGCCAAAGAGAGCAAGACCGCTGGCGATGCCCGCAAACTCCGAAATGGTCACAGCCGTGTTGGCGATCAACAGCGCCGCCATAGCAAGTACACTCTTGCGCACGCCAAAGCGCTCGCGAATGAGCGATGCCAGGCCCTTACCCGTGACGCAGCCGCAGCGCGCCGCGGTCTCCTGCGTCACGATGAGCAGCACAGTCATGACGGGAAGCATCCAGAGCATCTTGTAGCCATAGCTGGCACCCGCACTGGAATACGTTGCAATGCCGCCGGCGTCATTGCCCGAAAGCGCCGCCAGCAGACCGGGACCCATAGCGCCAAAGATGGCCGCGATGGTCAGCTTTTGCTTGGTGCCCGACTTTTGCTTGGTATTTTGCACTCGACCACCTAACCCATGACTGACATGGCGAGCAGCACCGCGGCGATGCAATACGCCACACACGAGATCATGACGGCAATGACGTTCATGGCGGTGCCCGACGTGTTGAGGTCATGCTCGTCACGCCAGAACAGCACCATCAGGTAAATCACGGCACTCATGTTGCCAACCAGGCAAATGATGGCAGCGATATTAAAACACCCGGTAAAGAGTTGCTCCTCAAACATGGACGCATCGGGGAACGCAGCGGTGCGCACCAGCTGGGCGCACAGGTAGGTCACGAGTGACAGAATCAGGCCCATGCCCGTGCTCTGGAAGAAGAACCCCAGATACGGCTTGGGCTCGTCGTCGTGACCGTCATACTCCAGGAAGTAGTTCTTGACGAACGACACCATGCGCGAGGCCGCCAGCAGCACGAGCGGCATGGCGCACATGGGGAACACCACCAGATGCGCGGAGCCGAGCGCCGTTCCCAGCACGGTCGCCATGATGCACGATGCGATGCCCCATACAACAACCCAGTACTGGCGATGCACGAACCAGCTGAGCACGTTCGTCGAGTCGTCCGACGCGCTGTCGCCCGAGCCGACACCGGCGATCTGCAGGTCCTCCTGATGCTCCTCGGCGATAACGTCCATGGCGTCGTCGAAGGTCACGATACCAAGGATATGACGGTTCTCGTCGCAGACAGGGATGGCAACCAGGTCGTACTTGGTCATCTCGTCCGTCACGTCTTCCTGGTCCTCGTCGGGCGACACGTAGACCAGGTCGCGATAGGCCAGCTGACCCAGCGTGGCGTCGCGATCGGCTACGATCAGCGTGCGCAGCGAAAGCACACCGGTCAGCATGCCGCTCGGATCCTCGGTATAGACGTAGTAGACGCTCTCGAAGTCCTCGTCGAGCTCGCGAATCGCCTCGATGGCGTCACCGACCGTTGCCGTAGCGGGCAGGGAGACAAACTCCGAGGTCATGATGCGGCCGGCGGTGTTGTCCTCATACCCTAGCAGGTTACGAATCGCCTTCTCCTCCTTGACGCCCATCAGGCGCAGGAGCTTCTCGGCCTTCTCGTAATCGAGCTCGTCGATCAGGTCGGCGGCGTCGTCCGGGTCCATCATGGCCAGCATCGACGATGCGTCCGTGTCGGACAGGCCCTCGAGCATCTCGGTCATAAGCTCGTCGTCATCGAACTCCGAGATGGCCTCGGCTGCCTGGGCGGTATCGAGCTGCGCAAACACCTGCGCACGTAGGCGCGGGTCGAGCTGCTCGATAATGTCGGCGATGTCGGCAGGGTGCAGCTCGCCGAGCGTCTTGTGCGACACCGAGAGTTGAATGTTCTTGGTCGAGCGGTCGAGCAGGTCCATGTAGGACCAAGCGATGATGTCCTCGCGGAGCGGCTTGCCCAGGTGCTTCATAAAGCCTTCGACGACGTGCTCGAGCGCGGGGCTGATTGCACGTAGCAGACCGCGGGCACCGACCTCGGCACCCAACAGGCGCAGCTGGTTTTCGCCCGACATGGAAAACTTGATGTCGTTGACGCGCACGACCTTCATGCCCTGCGTGTCGACGATCTGCTTGTTGAGCACGTCGCGCGCCAGCAGGAGCTCGGTCGGCTGCAGGTACGAGAAGCGAATGTTGGTGGCAGACGTATTGAGATACACGCCCGTCTCATCGATACGGTCGACCCATTTGCGCCAGCTGATCATAAACGGCGTCTTGCCGGGGCCGCGGAACGCGAGCGACGTCACGTGCGGAAAAACTTCGCCGGTAGCAATGCCAAAATCGTTGACCACGCCGAGCTTTTCGCCGTCGACGTCCAAGACCGGCAATTTGAGCATCTCACTCAGATAATTCAATGGTGCTCCCCATCATTATTCCTCCGGACGCGGCCGCGCGTGCGGCATCCGGGGGCTTCTGGATATGTATACGCATGCGCGGGCGGCACGCCGCTCGACGCTTACACCCCGTGCATGCGCAAAAGCACCTGCATGGGGTCATCGACTGTATGGTCGAGGTTTGGATTTCACCTGTAACCTTTCTCTTGACCCTCATTAACCGCAGTAACTATAGCATCAGCATCGCCCTGCGGCATCGAATTTATGCGCTGCACATTGCAGGCATACCAAACGCTGACGCATCCGTGACATAGCCATTGGGGGCGTTCTTAAACGACTACCCAATGACTACTCTGTGGTGTCATCGTCCTCGGCAAGTTGGGGGAACACGGCGTCCTTGGGCATGGTGGCCTTCGTCAGCGAGGTAAGCTTTTTGCTCAGTGACGTGTCCGTCTTAATCAGGTCGCTGAGCGTCACGATCTTGTAGCCGTCGGCGACAAGGCCATCGATAATCTGCGGCAGCGCCTCGAGCGTCTGCTCGGCGCATTCATCTCTATCGGTGAGCAGCACGATATTGCCCGGCGTCACCGAATCGAGCACCGTCGAGACCTGCTCGTCGGCACCGTTGAGCAGCCAGTCGCCCGAGTCAATATTCCACGAGACCACGGCGGAGACCAGGTCCATCGCATCAATCCAGTTTTGCTCGTCAAAGGCAGCGTAGGGAGCACGCAGCAGCATCGTCTTCACGCCGGTCGCCGACTTAATCGCATCGGTGCCTTTCGTGATCTGCTCGCGTACCGTCTCACGGTCCTGACCCTTGAGCGAATCGTCGCTGTAGCTGTTGGATCCAATTTCGCACCCGGCATCGACAATCGCCTTGGCCGTGGCAGGCGAGGCCTCGGCCGCATCGCCCGAAAGGAAGAACGTCGCGGTGACGCCCTTTTCCTTGAGTACCTGCAAAATCTGCTTGGTCGCTCCGCTCGGGCCCTCATCAAACGTCAGCGCCACGTACTTTTCGTTGCCCTTGGGCGCCACGCTCGCGCACGCAACGACGCAATCGGTAGCGGGCACAACCTCGCCGCGGTCCTGCGTCTTGCCCGACTGCTCACCAACCCACACCTCGGAGCGGCCCTGAACGCCCCACGTCTGCACATACTCGATAGCGCCCGTGCCCTCGACCTTGAGCTTGGGCTCGATAACCGTAGCCTGAACCTCATGCTTCTCGTAGGTGTTACGGCCATCCTTGACCGTCACCTTCTCGCCACCCTCAAGTTCGCGGCTATCCCATTTGCCCTGTTTTATGCGCTTGCCGTCCACCTTAACCGACAGCTTTTCGCCGCCATGGCGCTTGAGCACGCTGTCATCGACGGCTAGCAGGTCGCCTGCGTCGTAGGTGTCAGTCAACTCCTGGTCGTCGATGAGATTCTGCAGCGTAGAGCCCACGCGCACCGCGGTCTTTTGCCCGTTGAGTTCCACGTCCACGCTGCGGTTGACGTAGCCCACGACGGCGGCGATAAACAGTACGAGTGCGCAACCCACGGCGATGAGCGCATAGGGCAGACGGGACGGTCGGCGCGGCGAGCGCCCGTTGCCGATGCGCGCGCTGCGGTCGCTAAACCCGCGGCTATGGTTGAGGTACATCGCGCCGGGCTTACGGCGACGGCGGCGCTGACCGCTGGGCAGCTGCCCCAGGTCGCGGCGCGCCGTCGGACGCGCACCCGAACGCCCGTTTAAGTTGGATCCGTTTTGGCGCATGTGCCCTCCCCCATAAACACGGCAAGCCGGAGCAACAGGTCTCCGGCTTGCCTCCCATCATTTGGTACGTCGCTATTTTGTAGCTTTTGACGAGCCTCCGCTCGCCTTTTGGTATTCGTCCTTAAAGGCCTTGAACATGCCGCGCGTCTTGCCGAGCTGCTTGCCCAGTGCGCGACTGCCCTTGTCCACGGCAACCGACCCCTTGTCATCGAGCACCTTGGCGCCCTTCTTGACCTTATCGCCCACCACGACACTGGCCTCGGCAGCCTTGGCGGCCGCGCCGCCCGAATCCCCGAGCGCCTTGACCTCGTCCGAGACAATCATCGCGCCGTTCTCGTAGCCGCGCAGCATCGTCGGCGGCACCTGCGTGTCACCAACCAAAACACTCGAAGCAGCACCGGCGGTCACATAGAATGCCTGCACGATGCCCGAGCGCGGCTTGAACTCAACGTCCGAGCAATAGCCCACGACGTCACCCGATTCCGTGCGCACGTCCATACCGACCCAGATGATGCAATCGTCCAGGTTGATGTCGAGGCGCTTGGCGGCGGCGGCATCGTACGTGTCCTTGACGTCATCGACCGCAATGGCGCCCTCGTAGACACCAATGGCGTCGAGCGCTACGAATCGGTCGGGACGCTCGATCATGCCCGCGATATCGGACTGGCGGACCATAAAGCCGACCACGCGCGTACCGCCCGGGGTAAAGACCGGAAAGTGAATCTTTCCGAGCTTTTTAGGGCTGCGCGGCGTGCCGTCCTTTTTGGTGCGCTTGTCCTCGGTAGGCTTGCGATAGATCTTGGCGCCGACAAAATCCCCGGCGCGCATTATGCCTCGGTCGAGGGCTCCGCAGCCTCGGCATCAGCCTCGACGGCGTTCTCGACCACGACGTCGGCGGCAGGCGTCACGTTGCCGCCCGAAATGACGTCGTTGAGCTGCTCGCGCAGCTGGTCCATGCGCTCGCGGGCCAGGTCGACCTTGGCGCGCAGGTCGTCGGTCTTGGCGTCGACCATCGGGCCAAAGTCATTCACCGCAGCACGGGCCTCCTCGGCGCTGTGCTCGTAGGTGTCGCGCATATTGTCCCAGGCGTCGTTGGCGATATCGGCAGCCATGGCGCGGGTTTCGGCACCCGAGCGCGGGGCCAGAGCAACGCCGATAATAGCGCCGGCAGCGGCACCAAAAAGTGCGCCGGAGACAAAGCTGAAAGTCTTACCCATGATCATTCCTCTCCTGCGGGCACGTCGGTGCCCACCGTTTGAATGCTGTCCATTATACCCGCAGCGCATCGCTTGCCGCTCCGCTCATCTGCGTACGGCAAAGGCGCAGGTACGTGATGGTGATAAACGCGTAGGCCTACTCCTGGGGCATAGCCGGCATGGCCACCGTGGCACCCGGGTCCTCGCCGGCGCCGTCCACGAGCGGCAGGCCGCCCTCATGCGCAGGTCCTACCGGAACCGTCGCAGCACCGCCAAAGACGGCAGCGGAGGCCTCGTGGTTCTCGGCAACCGCGCCCTCGGTATCAATCGCCACCTGGGGCTCGTCGTCAAAGTTGGGGACGCCCTGGGGCTCGGTGGAAACGGGCTCGGCGGTCGCATCGGCAACGGCCTCGGCGTCGACCGGCACATCGCCCTCGTCAGCGCCCTCGTCCTCGGCAGTATCTTCGCCGTTCGCAGCGGCGACGGCCTCGTGAGGATCCTTGCCCTCGGCCTCGGCGCGCATGCCCAGCACCAGGTTGCGCAGGCCCGCGACCGTACCTTCCACGTCGGGGGCAGGCTGGTCGGCGTGCAGGTACGCCCAGTCCATCATAAAGGTGGCCGACGACAGCGCACCGATGGCCAGTGCGTCATCGGGGCACGAAAGCTCGACCTCAAAGACACGCTCGTCATGCTCGCTTACGCGTGTGCGGCCGCACGAGATGCTACCGGCAAGACCGGTCTCGTTCATGAGCTCGACCGTCACGTGCTCCAGCAGGTGGCAGAGCTCGGTCTGACCCATGCAGTCCTGGAACTCGCGGCCGGAATCGCCCAGGCACAGGTGCTTGGCAATCGCCGGTACCAGGTAGTACACGCGCGCCGTAGCCTCGATGTCCTCCGAGGTCATGAGCGGCATGCCGGGGTTCACCAGCACATGCGCGCAGATCTTGTCCTCGCTGACGGTGACCTTAAGGATGTTGAACAGGCCTGCCATAACTCTCCCCTACTCTTCCTTGTCCTACTCGTCGCCGTCGTGCGGATTCGCGGAACCCGCACCCGACGTCGTCGGCTCGTCTACCGAAGACTCGGAATCCTTCTTATCGGTTTCGGCCGGAGCGATCACGCGAATGAGCGAGATGCGCTGGCCACGCATCGACTGCACTTTAAACTTGTACCCCGCGACCTCAAACACCTCTCCGATGTCGGGCACCGAGTCGCAAAGCTCCAAAATCCAGCCGGCGATGGTCTCATAATCATCGCTTTCCTCGAGCGGCCAACCAAGCTCAATCGCGTCATCGCACGAAAAACGCCCATCGACGAGCCACTCGCGGCGCGAAAGGCGCGTGAGGTACTTGTTGTCGGGGTCGAACTCGTCCTCGATCTCGCCGACGATCTCCTCGACGATGTCCTCGATGGTGATGATGCCGGCCGTGCCGCCGTACTCGTCCACGACCACCACGATCTGGTCGTGCGAGGTCTGCATCTCGGACAGCAGCGGCAGGATGTCCTTGGTGTCGGGCACAAAGGTGGCGTCGCGCAAAAAGCCGGCGATGGGCTGGTCGCCCTTACCGTCGAGCGCGGGCTGGATCAGGTCCTTGATGTGCGCGATGCCCGCGACGTTGTCGGGGTCCTCGTGATAGACGGGGATGCGGCTGAAGCCGGTCTGGCGCATGGTGGACAACACGTCGGCGACCGTCTCGTCGTCCTCGCACATGGTGGTGTCCACGCGCGGCACCATGACCTCGCGGGCAACGGTGTCGCCCAGATCGAAGATCTCGTGGATCATACGCTTTTCCTCGTCGAGCAGGTCGTCCTGCTCCGAGACCATGTACTTGATCTCTTCTTCCGAGACGTTCTGACGGTCGTCGGCACTCTTGATGCGCAGGATGCGGGCCAGGCCATCGGAGCAAGCGCCAGTCAGCCACACGAGCGGACGGGCAATCTTTTGGAACACGGAAAGCGGTCCCACGACCTGCTTGGACACGCCCTCGGCATTGGCCAGGCCGATGCGCTTGGGCACAAGCTCGCCGATCACGATGGACACGAAGGCGACCGCGACAGTGATGATGACCGGCGCCAGGCCACGCGCGATGGCGGAGAGCGGCGCGATGCCAAAGCTCATGAGCCACGTGGCGAGCGGGTCGGACAGGCTCGTCGAGGCAACGGCGGACGAGGCAAAGCCCACGAGCGTGATGGCGACCTGGATGGTGGCGAGCAGCTGGTCGGAGTCGGCAGCCAGCTTAATGGCACGCTCGGCGCGCTTGTCGCCTTCCTCGGCCTCGTGCTCCAGCACGGCGCGCTTGGCCGTAGTGAGCGCCATCTCGGACATAGAGAAGTAGCCGTTGATGAGGGTCAAAACGAGGGTAGTGATAAGGGAGATGGTTATGTCCATCGGGAGTTTCTCGAACCTCCAAGATTCGGGACGTCAGGTCAAAACGTTGATGACGGATAGGGCAATTGTGCCGGTCGCCCGTGCGAGCGGGGCCGTGGGCGCAGGCGCGATCGCTAGATTACGAAGAGGATCACCGCCATGAACTGGAAGATACTGCCGGCGAGCACCCACAAGTGAAACACACTATGCAGATAGCGCACGTTTTTGGCGATGTAGAACGGCACGCCCACGGTGTAGCACACGCCGCCAACAGCGAGCAGGGCAAGTGCCACGGGGTTGAGCAGTGCCACCAGGTCGGGCAGCTTAAAGACGACGAGCCAGCCCATCAGCAGATAGACCAGGCCGCTTACCCAATGCGGCTGGCGCTCGCGCAAAAAACACTCGAGGGCGATCCCGACGATGGCGATGGCCCATACGGCAAAAAACAGCACGGGACCACCGTCGTTTGCAAGCGTGATGAGGCAAAACGGCGTATAGCTGCCAGCAATGAGCAGATAGATACAGCTGTGGTCGATAATGCGGAACACGCGCTTGGCGCCCGCGGGCTGAATCGCATGGTAGAGCGTGGAGGCTAGGTATTCGAGGATAATGCTGACGCCATAGACAATCGCCGCGGCCATGTGGGCCGGGCCTCCGCCGCGCAGGGCAGCGAACACGATCAGGAGCACCAGGCCCGCGATACCCAGCAGGCAGCCGACACCATGGGTGACGGAGTTCATGATCTCCTCACCCACCGTGTAGTGTGGAACGGCCGCGGTCTTGGGTCGCGGCTTAGAACTGTCGCTCGAATCGGACATGCCGGTTACATCCTCCAACGTAAAGAGTTCTCAACACTATATCAAAGCGTCTAGGTACGTGCGAAATTTGCACCATACGTGACCCTTTGTTTACCCATTCTTTGCCTGTTGACGCATCAACGGCGAACGTCCATAATGCGCTTGCATTAAATGTTGATGTATTAACATCTTATAGGAAAGCCTCTTATGTCTCAAAACGCACGTTCCCATCGAAAGCTCAAGATAGCCGGCATCGTTGCGCTGGTGCTCGTTGTCGCACTGCTGGGGTTTGCCGGCAACTTCTTGTTCGACTTTGCCCTGAATCCCCAAGCGCCGTACACCATGAAGATGATGCAGGACGGCAAGAACGCCGAAAAGGGCGAGCAGATTGACGCCGAGGAGACCGAAGCGCGGGCGTGGTTTAAGGAAAACTGCGAGAGCAGCAGCCTCACCGCGGATGACGGAACTGAGCTTGCCGCTTGGTATTTTGCCGCCCCAGAGACCACACACAATTACGCTGTCTGCCTACACGGATACACCAACGAGCCCATCGGTATGGCCCGATACGTCAAGCGATTCCACGACCGCGGCATGAACGTGCTCGCGCCCGCCGCCCGTGCCCACGAGCGCTCCGGCGGCGACTATATCGGCATGGGCTGGCCCGAGCGCCTCGACATCGTCGCATGGATCGAGCGAATCGTTCAAGCTGACCCCGAGGCGCGCATCCTGGTCTTTGGCGAATCGATGGGCGCGGCGACCGCCATGAACGTCGCGGGGGAGTCTCTGCCCGCAAACGTGAAATGCATTATCGAGGACTGCGGTTATACGAGTGTTTGGGACGAGTTTTCCCTGCAGCTCAAGGACGTGTTCGGCCTGCCCAGCTTTCCCTTGCTCGATGTAGCAAACTTAGTGTGCAACGTGCGCGCAGGCTACGACTTTCATAAGGCGAGCAGCGTGGAACAGCTCAAGCGCGCGACAGTTCCCATGCTGTTTATCCACGGCGACCAGGACACCTTTGTACCGTACAGCATGCTCGACCAAAACTACGACGCATGCGCCAGCAAAGTCAAACAAAAGCTCACCATCCATGGCGCCACCCACGCCAAGAGTGCGCAAGTTGACCCAGAGCTTTACTGGAACACGGTCGACAACTTCCTCGACGAGAATTTTTAGGCAAATAGTACGGTTTACTGGTCTATCTGACCCCCCGTTTTCGGAAGTGCGGGGAAAATCGCGCGGAGCCCGACCAGACCACAGTTTTACCAACAATTTATCAGGGGTTTTGTTGCCAAAAATCGGTTTGTGGTCGGCGGTATTCGATTTTTCACCGCACTTCCGAAAAACCGCCCGTGGACGCTGTGCCCACGGGCGGTTTTTGCTAACGTTGCGCTACAAAAGCGCTTGATATGTCCAATAGCTAGGCGCTATTTGACCTCGATGAGCTCGTACTTGCTCGTGCCCAGGCCGATCTTCTCGGCGTGCGCGATGCACGCGCGCCAGTCGGTGTCGGGATGTGTGATGCAGAAGGGGTCCTTGGCCTGCTCGCCCTCCAGATGCTCGTGCTTATGCTCCATCTTGGCCGCGCTATCGGTGAGCTCGGTGTTGGGCAGCGGCTCGGATGCCATGACGGCATCGGCGCAGGCCTGGTCGATGGCGACCGGGTCGAAGCTCGCGAACATGCCGATATCGTTGACGATAGGCGTGTCGTTTTCGGGATGGCAATCGCAGTTGGGGCTGATATCCATGGCAAGCGAGATATGGAAGCTCGGGCGGCCGTCGACAACGGCCTTGGTGTACTCGGCGATCTTGCAGTTGAGCACATCGGCCGCAGCGTCATAGCCGGGCTTGATGCAGTCCTGGTTGCATGCCGCAATGCAGCGGCCGCAGCCCACGCAGCGATCGTGGTCGATGGCAGCCACGTGAACCGTGCGGGTGTTACCGTTGGCAAGCTCGCGCTCGCGGGTGTCGTCAAACGAGATGGCGTTATGCGCGCAGATCTTTTCGCAGGCACGGCAGCCAACGCAGTGCTCGGTCGCGACGTTCGGCTTGCCGGCGGCATGCTGCTCCATCTTGCCGGCACGGCTGCCGCCTCCCATGCCCAGGTTCTTCATGGCGCCGCCAAAGCCGGCCTGCTCATGGCCCTTAAAGTGAGTGAGGCTGATCACAATGTCGGCGTCCATGAGCGCCTGACCGATCTTGGCCTCGCGCACGTACTCGCCACCCTCGACCGGGACGAGCGCCTCGTCGGTACCTTTGAGGCCGTCGGCGATGATGATCTGGCAACCCGTGGCATACGGGGTAAAGCCGTTCTGGTAGGCGGTATCGATGTGCTCGAGCGCGTTTTTGCGGCTACCGACGTAGAGCGTGTTGCAGTCGGTGAGGAAGGGCTTGCCGCCCAGCTCCTTCACGACGTCTGCGACGGCGCGGGCGTAGTTGGGGCGCAAAAAGCTCAGGTTGCCCAGCTCGCCAAAGTGAATCTTGATGGCGACAAACTTGTTCTCGAAGTCGATCTGCTCAATGCCGGCGCGGCGAATGAGGCGCTTAAGTTTGTCGAGCTGGCTCTCGCGAGCATGCGTGCGCAGGTTGGTGAAGTACACCTTTGCCGGTGCTGCGGGTGCGGTTGCGGTCATAGATCTATCCCCTCGGTCTATATGGCGTTACAGACATAGAGGATGGTACCCGGTGAAGTGGGGTTGAAGTCAAGCACGGCCACTCATTGGGGACAGACTTTAGGCACTCATTGGGGACAGACTTAAATGAGTGCCGTCAGGGACAGTCCCTGCCAGCCCGGCCGAGCCGGCAATCCGGCAAAGACTGTCCCCAACGACTAGTCGTTTAAGAACGTCCCCAATGACTACTCCTGCACCTTGAGGGCTTCGGCCAGGCTGACGCGCTTGATAGAGCGCGTGTGCAGCAGCGCCACGACCAGGTAGGTCGCAAAGCCGATGCCGACGCATGCAGCCATGGACCAAGCGGGCACGTAGATCTCGATATTGCCGTTGTAGGCGAGCAGCATCGAGCGGAAGATGGCCGTGAGCGAGCCAATAATGACCGGCAGGCTCAGCACGAGCGACGCCGCCACGCACAGCGTGATCGAGCGGATGTACAGATGCGAGATCTCGCTATCGCGATAGCCAAAGACTTTCATGTAGCTGATCGAACGGGCGCTGTGGTCGATCACCGCCTTGGTCAGCAGGTACATAAACAGCAGGAAGATAAACACCGCGAGCCCGACCATCATGCCGATCATTTTGCTCATCATGCCGATGAACTGGTCGCCCACGGCGCGCATGTCGTCGGGCGTGGTGTCGCCGGCAAAGTAACGAGCATCGAGGTCGAGCTTCTCGTCGCTCACATAGCCGTTAAAGTAGGCGGCGTCGTTGCCGAACAGCTCGTTAAAGTCATCGATACTCATATAGATGTTCATGTCCGACTTGGAGCCCCAAGCACAGTCCTTGCCCGCGTACTCAAAGGAATAATGCTCACCCTCGTACTTGTCGCTGAGTGTGACCTTCTGGCCCTCGCTCCAGCCAAACTTGTCGAGCAGGCCGCCGCCAAAGACAACGCGAGCGTCGCCGACGTTGAGGTCTTTCCAATAGCGCGAATGAGATGAAATGCCGTAGACGGAAATCGCCTCCTCGCCATTACCGTCGCCACGGTCGTACTGCAGCTGGTAAACGGCATATTTCTCGGCCTGCGCGATTGCGCCCGCGCCGTTGTCGGTCGTATTGACCGGGTGGATATCGTCGTTGTCAGTGTCGATCTTAGAGGCCTTGTCGATCAGATCGATGGCCTCATCGCGGTTGCAGCCGAGGGCATCGGCAAGATCGTCAAGGCGCGCGTAGAGCGCATCCTTCTTGTCCTTGACCTTAGCAAGCGCATCCTGCGCTGCAGTCAGGCTCTCGGCAGACGGAGATGCGGTCGCGGCATCGGCTGCCGTCTGCGCCGCATCGGCCGCGTCGTCAAGCTCGTCATCGGCATCCTGGGCGGCGGAGAGCAGCGCGCCGTCAATCGACTGCAAGCGCTCGAGCGCCGACCACTGCTCGCGCTCCTCGGCAGTGCCCTCGAGCTCCAGCGGCGCCTTGAGTGTGTACTGATGCTCGGCGACCAGGCTCGTCTCGAGGTTGTCCGCGTAGTGCGTCATCGTGGGCAAAATCGCCAGGCCAAAGAGCAGCAGCAGCGAGGCGAATGCAATGCCCACGAAGAGCGTGGCGAAGTTGCCCAGGTTGCGCAGGAAGACGCGCAGGCGGAAGCGCGAGACAAAGCCCATGCGCTCCGGCAGCTGCAGGCCACGCTTGGTACCCGATTTGCCGCTCGCCTCGTGGCGAAGGAACTCCAGCGGCGTCTTGCCCATTTTGCGGAGCAGGCCCACCAGCGTGATGAGGATGAGCGCGGCGGCGGGAACCACGGCGCACTTCACAAAGATCTCCCAGCTCCAGTACACCTGGAAGGGCGGCAGGCTGTACGAGCCGTAGTAGAGACCGCGCATGGGCTCGGTAAAGAACGCAACGCCGAGAGCGGTGCCCAGTAGCGCCGCGGCCACGCCTACGATGGCGGGAAGCGCTAGGTAGTGCAGCACGATTTCGCGACGGCGATAGCCGCTGGCGAGCAGCGGGCCGATAATGGCGCTCTCACCTACTCC